>JBDHDH010000004.1:0-72774 GCA_039591615.1 Gemmatimonadota bacterium
TACGAACAGAACGATTCTGGATCTCATAACACCTCTCCTTTTTTAGGGCCGGGTTCACGCACACGACCGGACGCCCAGGCGGCCGTGGCGGGAGGGTAAGCAGTAGCTTAGGCCCATCGACCTCAGATGGTCCACGAATGAAGCGTCCTTTAAAGAGTCCAGTAGAGTACGGGCCGGTACCCGGTTCGGCAAGATGGGGCCCTCAGAGGGGCCCCCGGCTCCCGAGCCTGGCCGGCGGCCGCCAGACGCATACCACGCGAGAGTGACCAGTCTGTGGGTGCTTATCAGGTTAGAAACACCGAGATCTCCCATCGGTTCCTGCGTGAGCGTTGCGATCTGAAACGTGGAATTGCTTCCACCCCAACGACTTGCGGGACCGGCGCGAGGAAGGTGGTAGGTGTTAGCGGAAGGTGCTAGGTGCTAGGTGCTAGGTGCTAGTTGTGAGGTGATAGGTGATAGTGTGATGAGCCTGGTACCCGACACCCGATGCCCCGTTACTGGCGAGCCGGGGGCTGAGATCGTATTGTAGGCACGACGGGCGTCGGTGATTGCTCGACCGACACCTGCAGCCACACGCCGACTCACGGTTCCGGACCTCGCCCCTCCCTTGCCACAGTGAGGTCTGAGCCGACGAAACCACAAGATAGACCTTGCTGCGCGACGAGGGACCGCCTCCCTCGTCGACGGTTGCTGTTGTACTGACCGGAAACCTCCCACCGGAGCAGCCCGTCATGCGCCATGTGTCCGTTGCTTTCGCCCTAGTTCTCGCTGCGTGCGCCGGCATCTCCCCACCTCTCGTTGGGACGTACTCCCTCTCGCCCGAGGCCCTCGATCGTAGCGGGGCTCACGATCTCCACGACGCCGTGAGGCTCCTACGCCCCAACTGGCTCCATTCCTGCGTGTCCGTGTACCGCAACGAGCGCTACTGGGGTGGAAGTGAGGCGCTGCACGAGTTCGGGCCTGGAGAGCCAGCGGCAGTCAAGTACATTCCTCGCGGCCATCCCCGACCGGGAGCGGGGACGACGGCGCTCACTGGCTGCGCCGCGATCCAGGTGCTGACGGGGAGGTAGGCCCCCGCCGCCCCACCGGGGGGTAGGTGCTAGGTGCTAGTGATGGCTTGAGGCCTGGTACCCCGGCGCGGCGAGACGCCGATCAGACGGGAAAAGGGAGAGCCGACGCACCGGCTCCCCCTTTTCCTTTAATAGTGCAGGTACACGTGTGCAAGGTGCTTGGTGCTAGGGGTTAGGAGCGAGGCCCTAACACCGAACACCTAGCACCCGTGTTACGGATTCCGATCCAGACATTGATCGAAATTCGTGTTGTTCTCCTCATCGAACACAACCGGCAGGTTCACGTCCGGCCCGTACACGCCACCCTTGTGGTACGCGCCCGTCGGAAAGACGGACTCCGAGTCGCGGCCGTATTGCCGAACCAGACGCCGGAGATCACCCAGCCGAGTGCCCGTCGCATAGAGCCAGAACGCGCGCTCGCTGAAGTGCATGTCCTCCCGAGCCGCGGCCGTGCCGGGATCCGTCAGCTGAGCGAGCTGCACTGCACCGCCCTCGATGCCGAACTGGTCCCGCAAGGCATCCAGGTGATCCCGGGTCAGCAGGCTTGCGACATCGGCCCGCAAATCGTTGAGGATCTGGAGCCACGTAATGAAATCGCCGGCCTGCAGCGCGGCTTCCGCCTCGATGAGGCGAGCCTCGACACCGCTCCCCACGATGGAGAGCTTGTCGCGGCCGGGATACTTCTGAAGATCCCGCTGCGGTGTTGCGCGGTCGAAGCCGACGTCGGTGCCACCGGTCCGGATCCATGGTACGCGGATGTCCATCGTCCCGCCGGGACCCAAGAACTCCAACCCGTTCGAACCTTCGCCGTCGGCGACGGACCAGCGTTCGTTGATCGCGTTGACGAAGAAGATCCCGTTCTCCTGGCCCGTGCTGTTGATGGAGTGGTCGAGGTTGAACACGAACTCCGTGGGCACGGAAGCCGCGACGGTTGCAGCGGCTACGAAGTCTCCCACGTCGAGGAGCGCGCGCGCCGTTCCCAAGGTTGCGATCGCCTCCTGCCGAGACGAGCCAGCACCCTGCGCATCGGTCGAGGCGCTGGCGAACCGCTCGACGGCCACGTCGTAGATCTGCGAGGTGGTGAGCGGCTGACCGAAGTCGAGGGTCCCGTCGGGATTTCCCTTGCTGAACGGCACTCCGGAGCAGAAGCTCTCGGCGATCAGGAGGTACATGTACCCTGCGAGATTGTTCATCTGCGCCTTCTGCCCCAAGCTCGTGGCGTCGCTGGGATCGTCCGCGTTGTCATTGATGAATTCGACGGCCCGCTCCGCCGATCGTCGTGCCCGCTGGAGATTGCGGAACAGCGTGGTGAGTTCGGCGTTGCGGATGTCGATGCTGCGTGAGTCGATCTCGATCCGCGTAGGGAAGGTTCCCGAAAGGAACCACTCATCACCCAGCAAACCGGAGTACATGACGACTCCCACGATTGGCGTGGCGTCGCCGGCGTACGCCAGCGAGAAGTCGCCGATGGCGCCCTGCACGATCGTCGGGATCGCTTGCGGTCCCTCGAGGTCCTCCGGCAGGATGATATCCGGATCGACCGTTTCCAGCGGATTGTCGCACGCCGTGACCGCCAGCGCGAGGGTAGCCGCGAGGGCGAGCCAGCGGCGGGGGAGGAGCCGTCGGCCCCTCCCATCCGCGACCGGTGCTCTATTGGTGTACATGCTCATAGCTATCATATCCTCGAATCAGAAGGTCACGTTCAGGCGCGCAGTCCAATACCGAACCGGCGGCTGCGTCAGGAAGTCGGCCGTCGTGAAGTTGTTCACTGGTGACGTGATCACTTCCGGATCGACCCCCGTGTAGTCGGTGATGGTGAACAGGTTGCGGCCTGTGAGTGTGATGCTCACCCGCTCACTGCCCAGCGCCTGTGTCCACGAATCTGGGAAGAAGAACGTCAAGGACGCTTCCCGCAGCTTCCAGAAGCTGGCGTTCTCGATGAAGCCGCCATCGGAGCTGCTGGGGTGCAGCGCATCCGCGACCGTCGCAGCCTGCTTCTCGAAATCGGAGCCCGGAACTACCGCCTCTTCGCAGAGGAAGAACTGCCCGCAGCGGAATTCTTCGGTATCGTTATACAGGCTGTGACCCCCTCGGTGATCCAGCAGCCCGCTGATCCGAATTCGATTCCACAGCGTGACGGCACTCTGGATCGACACCTCTCGTTTCGGAATAGGCGTACCCAAAAACTCGGGCTCGTCACTCACCTCGATCTCATCCAGGCTGATGATCCCGTCACCGTCCAGATCGCCGAGCAGCGTGACCCGGTTCTGGAAGTACGATCCGGCTGGGAAGCCAGCTTCGTGACGCTGGGTATCGCCGCCGAGGCCGAAGATGATCGGTTCGACGTCCTCACCGAGATCGTTGACCTTGTTGCTGATTGTCGCACCCTTGAGGGTGACGTCCCAGAGCACGTCCCGCGTCTGTAGGACCTGTGCCGACACCGTGCCCTCGAATCCGCGGTTCCGCACCGAGGCGAGGTTCACGAACTGCTGTGATCCCGTCCCCAGCGACGGCGCGGTATTTCGATTGACCAGCGCGTCCTCGGTGTTCTTGTGGTAGTACGTCACATCGAGGCTCACCCGGTCGCTGAACAGACCGGCGTCGAAACCCAGCTCGATCTCCTCCGACCGCTCCGGCTTGAGATCGAGATTCCCCAGGGAACTATCGGTGATTCCCACGACGTCGAGGCCGCCCTGTGTCACCGCCGTCGCCAAGAAGAATCGGGCGGCCGAGTTCTGGGTAGGCTGCACGCCGGTCTGACCCCACGCCGCCCGCAGGCGGAGCGAGCTCAAGAACGTGCTGGTTGGGAAGAACGGCTCCTCGCCGATCACCCACGACAGGCTCGCCTTCGGATACGCCACCAGGTCGAAGGACTCACCGAAAGCATTGTTATCATCGACCCGTAAACCACCGGTGACGAAAACCCGGTCGTTCCAGGAGAACTGCTGTTCCCCGAACACACCGATCGTCGTGTTCTCGGCGGTGGCCTCGAACGCGGACGTGATCACCGCGGACGCCAACGAGCTGCTTCCCGCCGGAATCCGGTTCCCGAAGGCGAAGGTCCCTTCGGAGATGTTCTGGAAGAACTGGAAGCCGACGGACGACCGAGATGCGATTGCATCCGTGACACTGGCAGTCGCCGTGGTGCCGAGATCAACCGTGTACTGGAACGTGTTGATGCGGTTCGAGTTCCTCGTCCCGTCGATGTTGGTGGCGAAGGGCACCTCACCCGTGGGGAAGAAGTCGTTGTCGAACTGGTTGGTGAAATCCACCCCGAAGGCGCTGCGGGTCGCGAGCCATTCGAGAGGTTGCCAGTTCGACTGCAAGCTCCCCGTGAACCGTTCGACATTCTGCTTCGCCTGAATGGCGAAGACCTGATCCGGCGTGAAGAAGCCGAAGCCGGTCTCGGGAGTCGCGCCGCCGAAGAACCCGCTGGGGAGCATCCCCAAGACGTTGTTGTCGTTCTGTGGCAGACGGAGATCGCTGGACACGAACCCCACCGAAACGGACCAGTCGGCGTTGGGCAGCACCTGGGAACGGAGGTTCGCCCGGAGACTCACCCGCTCGAGCTCGTTGGGCCGCACCAAGCTACCTGGCAGTTCGCCCCGCTCGCTGACGAGCCGCGCCTCGGTCGTATCGGGAAGGCGGAGCGTTCCCACCTCGCGCTCGAACTCGCCGGACAAGAAGTAGCTCAACTTGTCAGTTCCACCGGAAACGTTGAGGCCGACCTGCTGACGGTTCCCGATGTCGATGGGGCTCGCTTCGTCGTCCTCCAACACGTTGAACGACTGGATTTCCCCTTGCGAGCAGGCATCGAGCGTCTGGAGCACCAGGAAGCACCCGTTGTCCTGCGCGTAGTTGGTGGGATAGCTGTTGGGATCGTTGATGACCCCACCCTCGACGTAGAAGTTCCAGCGTGGCTCGCCTGCACGGCCGCGCTTCGTCGTGATGAGGAGAACCCCGTTGGCCGCTTCGGTCCCGTACAGCGTAGCAGCCGAAGGACCCTTGATCACCTCGATGGACTCGATCTCCTCGGGATTGATGTCGTTGATGCGCGACGGTTGCTGTCCGCCTACACTTATCGAGCTGAGCCCGAACGACGCGTTGGTGTTGTCGATCCGCACGCCGTCGAGGTAGATGAGCGGCTCGTTGGTCAGTGAAAGGCTGTTCGCACCCCGGACACGGATCCGCGTGCCGCCGCCGGTGGTCCCGCTGGCCGAACTAACGATCACACCGGGAGCCCGAGAGCTCAGCAGATCCGAGAAGTTGGTGATTGCGCCCGCCTCGACCTCCTTGAGGGCGTCGATCTTCGCGATGTTGTTGGCAACCTCACGACTGCGACGCTCACCCGTTGCCGTGACGAAGATCTGGTCCAGCAGAATCGCCGATGCTTCGAGCTGAAAATCTGCCGTCACCGGCTGGCCTGCCGTCACGGTAATGGTCTGGTCCTGCGGGGCATAGCCAATCCGCACGACGCGGAGCTGCACCTGACCGACAGGGACGCCGTCAAACCGGAAGGTGCCGTCCTGATTGGTGATGGCCTGACGACTGGTGCCCACGAGCACGATCCGTGCGCCGGTCACCGGCTGCCCCGAGACCTGTTCGACGACTCGGCCGGTCAACGACCCCGTGGCCTGTGCCTGAGCGACCGTCGGAACCACCCATGTCAGGGCGACTACTGCGATCGCTACGAATACTCTCACTACTCTCGTACTCATTGTTTGTCACCTCACGAGAATTGGTTTGGTGCTTCTCAGTTGCGCACGACAGTTTCAAGAGCCCATACACGACACCTCCTCGAGAAGACGTACCACTCTATATGGACGCACACTGCGCCCGAACCGCGCGGACGCACGCCGACGCGGCGAAACAGAATCGATTTTCCAGGGGAGCGAACGTGGGGAGAGAGCGTTCGAAGGGTCGATTGCGCCTTTCGGACGCACGCGCTGTTCCCGCTACGGAGAAGACTCAGTTGTCGTGAAACGACCTGCGAAGGCTGACAAAAAGATGTCGATAGCACCCCGATTCGGTATCGATACGCCCCTTCACCACCCATGACGCCCGCGACGGGCAGGCGTCATGCCCCACATCTGTCAACCGGTTGTTGTCTCTTACGTGCTCCTAACCCCGTTCGATGGTCGGAGGTTCCACGAGTTCCGTTTCGCCTTGAAACCAAGTGGTCGGTCGCTCCGAAGTTAATTGTCCAGGTGGTTGGCGCGCCGGGCCAAGCCACGCGCGAGTGGTGAGCCTCGGGGTGATGCTTCGTGTGGATAACCACGGTAATACCGTCGAGTTCCGCCTGCACTAGATTCGGAGATCGACGCGGGCACGAGCAGGCCCATGCGTCGTGATCCTATCGAGGGAGGCTCCGATCCGTGCAACTCGCCCTGGCCCAACAGGCTGCCAGTCCAGACCGCGACCTGAACCTCCGTTTGGCACTCGATGCCATGGAGCGGGCGGCTGCTCTCGGCGCCGAGGTCATTGCCTTCCCCGAACTGGCCATCGACCGGTTCTTTCCACAGCATCCCGAGCACGCGTCGGCAGCCACCTTGGCTGAGGCGATCCCGGGACCGACGGCGGACTGCATCGCGGAGCGGGCACGCGCCCTGTCTTTGGTGACCGTCTTCAACATGTACGAGGTAGATGCCGACGGCCGACACTTCGACAGCTCTCCCGTCTTCGATGCCGACGGGAGCCTCCTCGGCATCACCAGGATGGTTCACATCACCGAATACGCCTGCTTCCATGAGCAGGCCTATTACGATCCCGGCGACCGCGGTGCGCCGGTATACTCGACACGGGCAGGACAGATCGGCGTTGCGATCTGCTACGACCGCCACTATCCGGAATACATGCGCGCCCTTGGTGTGGGTGGGGCACAGTTGGTCGTCATTCCGCAGGCAGGTGCGCTGGACGAGTGGCCCGACGGGCTCTTCGAGGCCGAAGTTCGCACCGCCGCCTTCCAGAACGGCTATTTCGCAGCGCTGTGCAACCGAGTGGGAGAAGAGGAGCGACTCACCTTTGCGGGCGAGTCCTTCGTAGTGGACCCGCAGGGCCAGATTGTCGCGCGGGGCAAGCGGCTGGGAGACGACCTGGTGATCGTGGATCTCGACCTGGCGCAGTGCGCGACTTCACCCGCTCGCAGGCTATTTTGGCGAGACCGGAGACCCGACCTGTACGGCAGGTGGCTGGGCGGCGGAAGCAGTGAGCGGTGAGCAGTGAGCAGTGAGCCAGCACACGGTGGGCACTGCTTACTGCTCGCTGCTCACTGTAGTTCACACGGTCACCGGCTCGGGTGTCGGATACTCATCTGTCCGGACTGGCAGCTCTTCCAGCTCTGTCTCCTCGGCATGCTCCCCCTTGAAGTGCTTGGCGATCCAGTCGTCGAGATCGTCGAGGAGCGAGTACATCACCGGCACGAGCACGAGCGTGAGGAAGGTCGCGAAGGTGAGTCCGGCGATAACTGCGATGGCCATGGGCCCCCACCACGCCGCCTGCTCACCGCCCCAAAACGGATTGGGGTCCAGCCGTGTGTAGAGTCCAAGGAAATCGAAGTTCAAACCTATGGCGAGCGGAACGAGCCCCAGGACCGTAGTAATGGCGGTGAGGATCACCGGCCGGAACCTCGTCACTCCACCCTGCACCAGCGCCCGCATTCGGGACAAGCCGTCGCGGTGGCGCAGCTGATCGACGTAGTCGATCAACACGATGGCATTGTTCACGACGACGCCCGCCAGGCTGATGGTGCCAACGCCCGTCATGATGATCCCAAACGGCATCCGGAACAGCATCAGGCCAATGAGGACGCCAACAGTCGAGAGCACAACCGAGCTCAGGATGATGAGGGGCTTCGTGACCGAGTCGAACTGGGTCACCAGAATGAAACCGATGAGAAAGACCGCGGTGAAGAACGCCCCCAGCAGGAACGCTTGCGATTCCTGCTGTTCCTCCTGCTCGCCAGTGTAGGCCATGGTGTAACCGCTGGGTAACGACTGCCCGAACTCGGCGAGGTCCTGCCGGACCTCGGCGAGGACCGCGTTTCCGTTATATCCCTGGCGCACATCGGAGGAGACGGTCACGACCTTTTCGAGGTCCTTGCGATTGATGTCAGCGAATCCTTCCCCAACGGACCACGTGGCCACTGACGACAGTGGGATCTGATCGCCGGACTCGTTGACAACCGTGAGGTCCCCGATAGCGCCCAGGTTATTCCGATACTCCTCCGCCAGGCGCACGGTGATGTCGTATTCGTCCTTCCCGTCTCGGTACTTGGAGGCCTCGGTGCCGTTGATGGCGCTCCGCACCGTGAAGCCGACGTCACGGGTGTTGAGTCCGTAGAGAGCCGCTTTCTCCCGATCGACGTCGACCACCAGCTCGGGCCGACCGTCCGCCATGTCGCTCTCCAGTCCGTCGAGCTTCGCAAACACTGGGGAGTTTTCCAGAATCGCCACCGCCTCATCACCCAATGCCTTCAGCATCGCCGGGTCCTCGCCGGAGATTTCGATCGTCACCGGGAGACCTGTGGGAGGGCCAGACTCTTGCGTCTCCACCGACACGTCCGCACCCACGATCTCCCGAGCAATCCGGTCTCGCATCCGGTCTAGGAGGGCTGTCGCCTGGACGGTTCGGTCCTGGAAGTCGACGAAGTTCACGGTTACCGTGGCGAGATGGGTTCCCCGACCGCCGCCGAAACCGCTCACCGACTGCCCGACGGTCGTCACCACTGACTGGAAGTTCTGCCGCTCGTCCTCTGAGAACTCGGCCAACACCTTCTCGACCCGATCGGCAATTTGATCGGTCTGTTCGACACGCGTCCCCGTGGGGGTTTCGATCTGAACGAATGCCATCGGGGGTGGGATATCCTCCGGAAAGAGCTCGATGCCGGCATTGAGCATTCCGAAGGTCATGACAGCGACCACGACAGACGCACCCGCTCCGGCCAGCATGCGGAACCGATGCGTGAGCGCCCACCGCAAGACGCGTTCGTACCGCCGCAAGACGGTCGGGAGCCCTTTGTGGATGAACCAATGGCCAAACGGTGCCATCGCATGCCGATAGATCCAGAACAAACCGATTGCCGTGAGACCGAGGAGCACGGTCGCCAGCCAATCCACGATGAGCCCAACGAGCACCGCCAGCGCCATCGCACCCACGATCAACTTCCGGGCTGCCGGAGGGAGCGCCGTCTTCGGCCCCGTCTCCGGATCCAGCCACAGCGAGCAGAGAGTGGGATTGATCACCAGCCCCACGAACAACGACGACGAGAGGGTGATGATCAACGTGAGGGGTAAGTACTTCATGAACTCGCCGATGATGCCAGGCCACAAGGCCATGGGGGCGAAGGCGGCGAGTGTCGTGGCCGTCGAGGCGATGATGGGCATCGCCACTTCTCCAGTCCCCAACTTCGCGGCCGTAACCCGGTCGTACCCCTCCTCCCGAAACCGGTAGATGTTCTCCACCACGACGATCCCGTTATCGACGAGCATACCGAGTGCCAGGATCAGGCTGAAAAGCACCACGATGTTCATCGTGAAGCCCAGGAGCTGCATCACGCTGAACGAGATCAACATCGAGAGTGGAATCGCTATCCCGACGAACGATGCGGTTTGCAACCCCAGGAAGAACAGAAGCACCCCCACCACCAGGATGAGTCCCGAGATGATATTGTTCTCGAGACTGCTCACCATCTCGTGAATGTCTTCCGACTGGTCGGAGGTCATCTTGACGATGGTGCCGGGGGGGAACGAAGGCTCCAACTCCGCGATGACGCCCCTGACTCTATCTGCCGTCTCGATGATGTTCTCGCCGCTGCGCTTCGAGACGGACAGGGTCACTACCGGATTGCCGTCGAGTCGGGCGAAACTATCCCGCTCTTTGAACCCGAAGTCCACCGTGGCGACGTCTCGGATATAGATGGGCTGCCCACCTCGCGTGACGATGACGATGTCGGCGAGGGGATCGGTCGTCTCGAACTCTCCCGGCACGCGGACGAGATACTTCACGTTGCCGACGTCGATAGACCCACCCGGGATCGTGACGTTCTCGTTCCAGATCGCGTCGATGACATCGTCGAAGGCGAGACCGTAGAACTTGAGCTTCCCCAAGTCGACGTCGACCTGGACCTCGCGCTCCAAGCCCCCGGCGAGGTTGACCTCGAGAACGCTGGGAATTTGCTCGAGTCGATCCTGAATATCCTCCGCCACTTCGCGAAGCCGGACGAGATCATATTCCCCAGCGATGTTCACCTGCATGATGGGGAACTCCGAGAAGTTGATCTCGAAGATCTGCGGCTCCTCGGCAGCGTCCGGCAGGTCCGGTTTCGCGATGTCGACCTTTTCGCGGACCTGCTGCAGGGCCTCGTTCATGTCGATCCCGGCCGTGAATTCGACATTGATGCTCGAGTACCCCTCGATCGAGGTCGACGTAACGCTCTTCACGTCCGCGATGGTGTTGAGCTCGTCCTCGATACGCCGCGTGATGAGCGTCTCGATGTCCCGGGGCGCCACACCGGGGTAGATCGTGGTGACGATGATGTTGGGGATGGTGATTTCCGGATTGGCCTCCCGCGGAATCCGCGCGTATGCGACCAACCCCGATACGACCAAGATCACCACCAGCACGAGCGCGCTCGTGGGATGATCCACGGCAAGCGAAGTGAGCTTGAACTGCCTGAAGACGCCGCGCCCTTGTCGTTCGCGTGGCATTTACCGCTCCTCCGGTACCACCGGCTCGTTCTGGTTCACGACACGGACCCGGCTTCCGTCATCCACCTGCATGTACCCCGCCGTGATGAGGAGATCACCGATTTCGATTCCCTCCTCGATCACGGTCCGGTTCGCCGAACTCGGACCGAGGTTCACACGATGGGCCACGGCGTACAGCTTGCCGTCGCGCTCCTGCGCCACGAACACTTTGTACCCATCCGCCGCCCGCTGCACGACCTCTTGCGGCACAACCATCACGTCCCGGAGTCGTTCCTGTTGCACCTGGACATTGGCCACCATATGGGGCTTCACGACGCGACCCGGGTTGCTCATCACGATCTCAATAGGGAATGTGCGGTTGCCAGGATCGACGCTGCTTCCCACGAATCCGATGCGCCCTTCGAATTCCCGACCCGGGAAGACGTCGAACCAGATCCGGGCGGGGTTTCCAACGCGAACTGAGCGAGCAAACCGCTCAGGAATGCCGGCGGCGATCTTGACACGGGACGTGGCGACGATCTGCGCGATACGCGCGCCAATGGCCGCTATTTCTCCTTCCTCCAGATACTTCTCGTCGAAGACGCCTGTGACCGGTGCGGAAATGACCGTGCGAGTCAGCCGCTCTTCGAGCTGTGCCAGCCGTGCCGCGGCTTGTTCGGCCTGATACTTCGCCTGCAGGTACGCGATCTCAGTCCCGATTTTCTCGTCGATCCAGAGCTGTCGCTGCCGTTCGTACTGCTCGCGTGCGAGCTCCGCCGACGCTCGTGCCTCATCGACCTGAGCTGCAAGAAGATCGTCGTCGAGCCGAGCGATGGGCTGACCCCGCTCGACCCGCTGACCCTTCTCCGCGAGGAATGCCTCGATCCGGCCGGATTCCTCTGCAGCGACCGTCACGTCGTGGAATGCCTCCACCTCACCGGTCACCCGGATGAAATCCGCGAACTCGCCCAACGACACGGATGTCACTTCGACGTTGACGATCCGCACTCCGGCTTCTTCCGCCGGGGGCTGCTGCTCCGGATCGCCGTCGTCCCCTGCTGCTGGAGCACATGCTGCCACTGCGGCCGCCAAGAGTATCGCGACCGACCGTGCGGCCCAATCGGCTCCATTGCTATGAGCTTGCCTCGTCATGCTCATTGACTCCCGTTCTGCAGGGCGAGCCCGCCCGCTCTGTCGGGCACGGCACCGACCGCCGCTTCGAGTTGCGCACGGCTTGAGAGGTAATCGTACACCGCTCGCGCATAATTGAACTCGGATTCCCGGAGCGCCACCTCCGCATCCGTAATCTGGAGCTGCGAACCCACCCCCGCATTGTACTCCGCCGATGCGATGTCGAAGCCACGCTGGGCCTGGTCTACGGCCCTGCGCTGCGCCGCCGCCCGGGCCAGCGCCTCCTGCACAGCCTCCAGCGCCGTGCGCAGCTCGCTCACCGTCTCTTGCGCCGCCCGCTCACGCCTTGCCTCGTTCTGCCGAACGCGAGCACTCGCTTGGCCCGCCCGTGCGACGCGCGAGAATCCCGTGAAGATCGGCACCTCCACACGCAGTCCGGCAACGGTTGTGGTGGTCCGTTGGTTCGAGCTACCGAAAAAGTCGAGCCCACCGTTCTCCTGCGCTGTGACATCGTAGCTCGAAAAAACGCTCAGCGTCGGGAAGAACTCGGCACGCTCGGCTGCGCGACGTGCCTCTTCCAAGGTGATTGTCACATCGATCTGTCTCAGATCAGTGCGCTGGCGAAGCGCCAGCGACGAGAGCTCGTCGACGCCCTGCTCCATCAACGCAGCCGAACCCACCACCCGGAGCAGAGCCGCGTTGTCGGGGGTGTTGCGATCGGGCGCCGAGAGATCGATCGTACTGAGGCTCCCCTCGAGACCGATCCCTCCCTCCGGATCGACCCCCATTTCCACCAGCAGCCGCCGCTTGGCAGCCGCCACGGCGTTCTCGGCCCGCTGCAGGTTGGGCTCGAGATTCGCGAGCTGCACCTCCAACCGCAGCACGTCGTACTCGCTGGCCAGCCCCGCGCGATTGAGTGCCCGCGTCTCGTCCAGCGTCTCCCGCACTCGCTCGACGCTTCTCTCCGTGAGCCGAACCTGCTCTTCGGCCAGCAGCGCGTCGAGGTACGCCTGCCGCACCGCCGACACGACCTGTTGCGCCGTCCCCCGTACTCGCTCGGACTGGAGATCCTGGAACCTGCCCGCCGCGCTCACGCCGATGAATGCCTGGGCCTCGAAAACCGGCTGGTCCAGGCTCAACGTTGCGCGCCAGGTGTTGTCGGACCCGAACCGCACCGGAATGAGGTCGTCCGGTGCGGCGTTCGGGTCGAAGATGATCGCCGGTAGGAACGCCTGCTGCACTTGGAGATTCCGGGCATAGGAGGCGCTCGCCCGCACGTCGGGCATGACGCTCGCCCAAGCTTCGCGCACCTGCTGACCCGCCTCCTCGAACTGCATCTCGGCATCTCGTAGCACTCGGCTGTTGTCCAATGCAACCTGGATGCTCTGGGTCAACGAGATCGACTGGGGACGCAGCTCTTGCGCAGCGGCGGGGACGACCGCCAGTGCGACCAACAGGACTGCCCCGACCGCAGGCCCGCATCGTCGCCCTTGGCGCCGAATCGCCGTTAATCCCATCATACACGCCCTCCTGAGTCGGTCCGGGCATCTTCGACCGACCGAGCCCGAATACCGTCGACGATGAACGGACCGAACGCGTCGTAGAGCTCCACCGGTGACATCGGTATGCACTGGCCCTCGCATAGAGGCTCCGTACAGGAGAGCACCAGCGTCACGAGGCCGTGCACCGAGCTCCACAGGTAGAGAGACATGAGATCCGGGTCGGCTCGCCGGATGGTTCCGGCCTCCATCGCGTCGACGACGCCCTGCCGGAGAAGGTGATACCCCCCGCCCTCCGGCAAGTCCTGCATCGACCGTTCGTGCTGCGGTTGGATGCTGAAGATGACCCGGAAATACGCCTGATTCTCCAGGGCGAAGCGGAGATACGCCTCAGCCAACGCCCGGATGCGACGGAGTGACCCTTTGGGGTGCGCTGCCATCCCGCGCTCGAGATAGTCACCAAACCGCTCAAACCCCATGCGCACCACTCGGTCTACGAGATCCTGCTTTCCCTTGAAGTAGTGATAGATGGCGGTCGCGCTCACGCCGACCCGCTCCGCCACCATGCGCATCGAGAGGCCCGCGATCCCGCCCTTGGCCAAGAGATCCCGGGCTGCCTCGAGGATCGCGGCTTCGAGTTGCGCCGAACGCCGTCGCTGCTCCGAATCGGCCGGCGAAGTTGTCGATGATGTCATGTACCGATCACTTGTTCATAGTCTGTCTATATAATGACACGCAATGAAGCACATTGTGGATGATTTGTAGAAATTATTCCATCGGTTAACGCTGTTAATATAACGCCGTTAACCTAACACTGTTAACATACGGATGGAAGGGGGTGGAGGTTTCAGCAGCCCGACCGCGATGGTCTCAGTGCCAGCGGAAGATCTTGAGCGCCAGGCCGAAGCTCCCGAGCCCCCACGCCACCATGATCCCCAGAAGCGGCGTGGTGGCTGCGAGTCCCGTCCCGTCCAGCATGACGCCGCGAAGGGCGTCGTTGAGAGCGGTGAGCGGCAAGGCCACGAGGAACGGCTGCATGACGTCGGGGAAGTTCGAATAGGCGAAGAACACGCCCGAACAAATCCACATCGGCACCATCACCACGTTCAGGAGGCCCGAAACACCTTCCACCGTCTTCGACCGGCTGGCTACCAGCAGGCCGAGCCCGGCGAATGCGAGCGCGCCCAGCACCACGATCGCCGTGATGGCAAGGACCGATCCTCGGACAGGGACGCCGAAGATGAGAACACCGAAGACGAGCAACAACCCAACCTCCGCCCCGAGGAAGACCAAACGGCTCAACATGAAGGCGACGAGGAACTGACTCCGGCTCATGGGAGAGGCGAGCAATCGCTTCAGGAGCCGCTCCTTCCTCGTCTTCACGATGCCGAATCCCACCCCCCACATGCCCGTCCCCATGATGCCCATACCCAGCAACCCTGGAAGTAGGAAGTCGATGTAGCGCGCTCCTGGTTCGGTCACCCGCACCTCCTGAATGGTGCGCACGTCCTGGCGACCGCTGGCGCGCTGGATGGCCCGATCCGTGACCAGTCTGGCCACCAGACTCTCCTCGCGGGTCGAGTCGTATTGAAAGACCAGAGGGGTCCCGGGGTGAACGACGAGGGATACCCGACCGGTTCGCAACTGGCGATAGGCTTCCGCGGAATCCAGCAGCACGGGATCGAGGCCGGGGGCGGCCTCCAACGTCGCGACGATCTCCTCGGCCTCCGGACCCGCCCGGACGGCGACGTGCGCCGTGGGCATGCCACGACTCTTGAACGCCAAGCCGAGGGCCAGCGCCAAGAGAATCGGGAAGGCGAAGATCCAGAACATCGCCTCGGGCTCCCGCGTGAATTCCCGGATCCGCCACAAGGTCAGTTGATAGAGGGGGCTGCGCCCTGGGTCACTCATCCCTCAGGTGCCTCCCCGTGAGGGCAAGGAACACGTCCTCCAGTGTCGCGTGGTGCGTGACGAGCTCACTGAGCATGCCACCCCGAGCGTTCAGCAGCGCCATCAACGCGGGCACGGTCTCGTGGACGCGGTTGACCGTGAGACGCGTCTTCCCGTCGCCGTTGGCTATGCCCTCGACCCCCGGAAGCGCCTCGAGGGATTGGTCGTCGATCGTGACCCCATCGGCCACGGCGAACTCGACGACATGCTGTGCCCCCAGGGAATCGATGAGCTCGCTGGGGGTCCCCAAAGCGATGATCCGGCCATGATCGATCACCGCCACTCGATGGCACAGGCGTTGGGCCTCTTCCATGTAGTGCGTGGTCAGCAAGACGGTCCCACCGTGGCGCCGGAAGTCCTCGATGATATCCCATAGCTGGCGACGGGACTGGGGATCCAGTCCGGTGGTAGGCTCGTCGAGGAACAGGATGTCAGGCGTGCACACCAGGGCGCAAGCAACCGCCAGCCGCTGCCGCTGACCGCCCGAGAGCTTGCTGACCCAGGCCCGTTGCTTCTCCCGGAGCTGGACCATCTCCAGCACCTCGTCCAGGGTCGTTCCGTGGCGATAGAAGCTGCGGAAGAGCGTGATCACCTCTTCCACGGTGAGCTTGTCTGGAAGCCGCGTCTCCTGGAGTTGCGTGCCCATGCGCTGTCGAAGCTCTCGAGCGTGCGTGCGCCACGGGAGGCCGAGGACCTCCACCGAGCCGGCATCGGGCTCAATGAGTCCCTGGATGATCTCGATGGTCGTGGTCTTCCCGGCACCATTCGGTCCCAGCATCCCGAAGCACTCTCCGCGCTGTACCTCGAGATCCAGCCCGTCGACCGCGGTGACGTCGCCGTAGCGCTTGAGCAGTCCTCGACAGGAGATGGCGGCGGTGCTCATACGATAGAATCAAGGGAGTGACTGGCCCGGAAGCAACCTCCTCCCTCCGTTGGTGGCGTCGACGCTTCGCTGCGGTGAGTTTCCTGGGCATGTATGTCACCGTCTCGGCGCTCGGCGTCGCGCTCGCCTGGACCCTTCTGCTTCTCCAAGTGGAACCGGTGCCCACCTGGTTCTACGTCTTCGTGTGGTATCCGACGCTCACGCTTGCCGACGGCGTATCCAGCCGGATTCGAGGGGACCCTCCACTGCTGAGTCACCCGGGGCTCGTCGCGTCGCTGTTTCTCTGGTCCCCTGTGGTGTGGCTCCTCTTCGAAGCCATCAATTTCCGCATCGCAAACTGGTACTACGTATTCCTTCCGGCCCCCTTGGCGGAGCGCTGGACGGGCATCCTGTTGTCGTTCGCCACCGTCGTGCCCGCGGTGATCCTGGCAGAACGAATGCTGCACGCGTTGGGGTCCGGGCGACGCTGGCGCATCCGGCCGATTCGGACACGTTCCTGGGAGCTGCACGCGGCACTGCTCATCGGGTTGGCATCGCTCGCCCTCGCCCTCGCACGCCCACAGCTGTTCTTTCCCCTCGTTTGGGGGGCAGTGTGGCTCCTCGCCGATCCCTACGTCGCCCGCCATCGGGCTGAATGGTCGCTCCTTCGTGACCTGGAGAAAGGTGAGGTCGGCCGCATCGTGAGACTGATGCTGGGCGGGCTGGCCATCGGCCTGCTCTGGGAGTCGTACAATGCGTGGGCGCGGGGGAAGTGGATCTACACGGTGCCGTGGCTCGAGGAACTCAAGCTCTTCGAGATGCCTCCGTTCGGGTTTCTTGGGTTCCCGTTCTTCGCGCTGGAAGCCTGGAGCCTCTATCACGCGCTGTGCGTTGTCGGGGTCGCGGTACCAGTAGGGCAGGCCGACTGGCGGGGCCCCGGATCAGCGGATGGATCGAGTCGGACGGCGGATCGTCAGATCGCCACCCCGCGACGTGCCCTTCGACCAATCCGGTCCCTCGCCGCCGGCACGCTCGCGTTGGCATTCTCCATCGCAACATTGCTGGGCATGGAGCGATGGACCATCAGTTCGGTGGTACCGACGCTGGCCGAGGTCCCCGGAATTACCCTCGACCAGGTGCGGAAACTGCGCGCAGCCGGCTTCGGATCGGCTTTCGACCTCGGTCGATCACAGACGACATTTGGGCGTCGCTCGGGCATTCCGTCCGACGTGGCCCGAGACCTTCAGGAGAGCGCTCGACTGATCACGCTCCGAGGCATCGGCGCGGAGCACGGACGGCGTCTCGCCACGTTCGGCATTCGTACCGTCTGTCAGCTGCGCGATCGCGATCCCACAGCGCTATGGACGATGTTTCACGATCGAACGGCTGTCGCGCGGTCGACGGGACCGCCGATTCGACCCACTCCCGCCGAGGTGCGGGTTTGGGTGCGAGCCGCGCAGCGGCACTGCCCTTAGCTTTGGTCTGATGATCTCGACCCTTCTGAAAGTGCTCGCGGCGCTGCTGGTAGCCTACGCGGTGGTCGTGCTCCTGGCCTGGCAGTTTCAGGAGCGATTGGCCTTTCCAGGTCCCAACGCTCCGGTTCCCGATCCGGTGGCCCGTGGAATACCGGACGGCCGCGTCGTCACCACCGTTACGGCCGACGGAGTGCGCCTTCATGGCTGGTATCTCCCACCCGCGCCGGCGCCACCAGCGGGAGTCACCGCACCAGGCGTGATCTGGTTCTACGGCAACATGGAAACGGTGAGCGACCTCGCCCCGGTCCTGCGCACATTCCGACCACCGAGCACTGGTGTCCTCGTCTTCGACTACCGGGGCTACGGCCAAAGCGGAGGAAGACCCACCGAACTCGGTTTGTACTCCGATGCCGAGGCGGCATGGACGTTCCTTACTCAGCGTCCGGAGATCGACAGCACCCGTATCGCCGTCTACGGCCGCTCCCTCGGCAGCGCCGTGGCGCTGTATCTGGCGACCAGCCGTAGCGTCGCAGCGGTCGTGCTGGACTCGCCATTCTCCAATGCCCGGGAAATGGCGGATCAGCACTACGCCATCGTCCCGACCACACTTCTCCATCTGCGCCTCGACAACGTGGAGCGGGCAAGCCAGGTCGAGGCACCGCTCTTGGTGGTTCACGGGTCCGAAGACCGAATAGCGCCGTTGCAGATGGGACGGGCGGTTGCTGACACGGCTCCCGACGGATCGCTCTTTGTCCTGGATGGAGCGGGACACAACGACACCTACACGTTCGGGAGCGAGAGCTATCGGAACGAGTTCCACGCCTTTCTGGCCAAACATCTCGCGGATCGCGGCGGTCGCAACTAGGTTGTTCCCTGCTCTGCGTCCCATCAGCGGTTGCGGACATGCGTCGCGCTCACCGATCCGCGCTCGCGCGAGAACGCCGACATCGTCGGCGCCAAACATGTTGTGTTACCCGCCACCTTGGCAAAAGCGGAAACGGAAAACGACTGACTGTGAGGTAACGATGACTCGTGCACTCGTCCTGCTCCCCACGCTGCTCGCGAGCACGCTCCTCGCGCAGGAACGCGCAGCCGATCTGATCGTCACCAATGCGCGGATCTACACCGCCGACGAGACACGTCCCGTGGCGGAAGCTCTTGCCGTGCGCGACGGTCGGGTCGTTTTCGTCGGGGGTAATCGCGGGGCGCTTACCTACCGGGGGCAGCGCAGCAACCAGGTGGACCTCGCCGGCCAGATCGTGATCCCCGGCATGATCGACGCGCATGTTCACCTCGTGGGACTCGGCACCGCGTTGCGCACCGTCGATCTCGTCGGCACGCGATCGTATGAGGAGGTCATTCGGCGCGTGGTCGAACGGGCAGGCACGGTCCCGCCCGGCGAATGGGTTCGCGGCCGCGGGTGGGATCAGAACGACTGGCCCGACACGCGATTCCCGACGCACGAGGAACTCTCCGGCGCGGTCCCAGATCATCCGGTATACCTGACGCGTGTCGATGGGCACGCTGCCCTCGTCAATGCCGAAGCGATGAAACTCGCCGGAGTGGACGCCAGCACCTCGGATCCCGACGGTGGGCGTCTCCTCCGCGATGCGGAAGGGCGTCCCACCGGCGTGCTCATCGATCGCGCGCAGGGTGCCGTCGCCCGCGTAATCCCCCTGCCGTCGCGGAGCGAGGTTCGCGAGGCCATTCTCGCGGCGGTTCAGGAAGTCAATCGCTGGGGTCTTACTGGGGTGCACGACGCCGGTGTAGGGACTGAGATGCTCGACCAGTACGAGGAACTGGCGCGCGAAGGCCGGTATAACCTCCGCAATTACGTCATGACCTCATCTGATGACGCGACGCTGGAGCGCTATTTCGAGCGCGGCCCACAAGCCGGACTGTACGATGGACGTCTGTGGATTCAAGCGATCAAGATCAGCTCAGATGGCGCGCTGGGAAGCAGAGGAGCCGCGCTCCTCGAGCCCTATGCCGACGACCCGGGCAACGTGGGCCTCATCACTACGCCCTACGAACGTGTACGGGAGGTGGCGATCCGGGCATTACGCAACGGATTTCAGCTCAACGTCCACGCCATCGGCGATCGCGCGAATCGTATGGTCCTCGATGCCTTTGAATCCGCCTTGGAGGAGGTCCCAACGCCCGATCACCGCTTTCGGATCGAGCATGCCCAGGTCATTCACTACCAAGACATCCCGCGCTTCGCTGAACTGGACGTGATTCCGTCGATGCAGGGGAGCCACCAGACCAGTGACATGTACTGGGCCATGGACCGCCTTGGCTGGACCCGCGTGCAAGGCGCCTACGCGTGGCGATCTCTCTTGAACACCGGTGTGGTGATCCCCAACGGATCCGATTTCCCCGTGGAGTCGCCCAATCCGCTGATCTCGTTCAAGGCGTTCGTGACCCGACAGGATGAGCACAACTGGCCCGCCGGTGGCTGGTTTCCGGCCGAGCGCACCACCCGCGACGAAGCACTCAAGAGCATGACGCTGTGGCCCGCATATGCTGCGTTCATGGAGGATGTGGCGGGGTCACTATCGCCGGGAAAGTTTGCAGACTTCGTGGTGCTGGATCAGGATATCATGAGGATCGCACCCGAGCGGATCCTCGACACGAAGGTGGTGATGACCGTTCTGGGTGGAGAAGTCGTTTATCGAAGAGACGCAGGAGACACCACGGAGTGATTGAACCGCTGGAAGGGCAGACGAGCGCTTCATGACCGATCCCATCCTCGATCGTCTGCAATCGGCCCTTGCCGAACGCTACGACTTGCAACGGGAGATTGGCCGCGGCGGGATGGCGACGGTATACCTCGCCGAGGAGCGACATCCTCGGCGGCACGTCGCCATCAAGGTGTTCGATCCCGATTTCGCGCCGCACTTGATGCGCGAACGGTTCCTCCGGGAGATCGACGTCGTCTCCAAGCTCGCGCACCCGCACATCGTGCCGGTCTTCGCCGCCGGGGAGGCGGGCGGGCTGCTCTACTACGTGATGCCGTACATCGATGGGGAGTCGCTCCGGCACCGAGTGGACCGGGAGGGCGCCTTGCCGCCCAACGACGCAACGCGGATCGGCCGCGAGGTGGCGAGCGCTCTTCACTACGCCCACGACCAGGGCATCATCCATCGCGACATCAAGCCCGAGAACATCTTGCTGGCCGATGGTCATGCCATGGTGGCCGACTTCGGCATCGCACGGGCTGTGGGGGCGGCAGGTCGCGCGCACCTAACGCAGACGGGCTTTGCCATGGGAACCCCGGCCTACATGAGTCCGGAACAGTGGGCGGGGAGTGGCGAAATCGACGGGCGTACTGACGTTTTCGGCCTTGGGTGCGTGGTCTTCGAGATGCTGGAGGGACGGTTACCGCCCGACGGCCTCGCCCGGCGCCGCGAGAGTGTGCGCCAGCTGCTGCGACGCTCCCAGAGCGGCCGACACACCCCGACCGGTCTCCGAGCCGCCCTCGAGCGGGCGTTGGCCTTGCGTCCCGATGATCGCTATCCGACGGCCGCCGCCTTCGGCGAGGCGCTGGGCAGCAGCGGGGGGTACGCCATCCGGTTACCCGCTCCCATCGGCGGGAGGAAGCTCGCGGCCGCCGTGACTCTCGCACTCGTGGTTGGCATCGCCCTCGCGGTCGGTATCGTGCTCCCAAGCCGAGGAGCGGCGGGAACACCGTCGCGAGTCGTAGTCTCGATGTTCGAGAATCAAACAGGTGACCCAACCCTCACGCCGCTCGGCATGATGGCCGCAGACTGGATTACCCAGGGCCTTGCACAAACGGGCCTGGTGGAGGTGGTGGGAACCCGCACCGCGATGGCGGCCGCGGCTGGCGCCGACCCTTCCCGCCCGCCGCCACGAGCGGCGGAAGTGAGCCTCGGCCTCGCCCAAGAAACCGGCGCCGGGATCGTGGTGTGGGGCGCCTACTACCTCGGTGACGCTCGGGTGGTTCACTTCCAGGCGCAGATCACGGATGCCGTGGACGGCAGGTTGCTGCGAGCTCTCGACCCCGTGGCGAGCTCGATTGATTCTCCACTCGTGGCGGTGGAGACGCTGAGACAGCGGGTCATGGGAGCGCTGGCCACTCTGTTCGACGAGCGGCTCAGCTCCTGGGCGACAGCTGCAGCCCAGCCGCCGTCCTACGATGCGTACCAGGAATACATCGAGGGAATGACGCTCTTCATGCAGCTCCGGCAACTGGAGGGCATCCAACATCTGTACCGAGCTGCTGAGCACGATTCGACCTTCGTGACACCGCTCCTTTTCGCCGCCTTTGCCCACGCGACGCTTGGTCAGTTCGCGGCCACTGACTCCATCGCCCAGATCGTGAACCGCTCCCGGGAACGGCTTTCCCCATTCGATCGCCACTTGCTCGACTGGACCCTGGCAATGACGGACGGCGACTTCGACCGGGCATTATCGGCCGTGCGCAAGGCGGTGGCCATCTCACCGGGAGGGGAGCCACTCACTCTCGTGGGTCTCACGGCGCTCAATGCGAACAGGCCCCGAGAAACCCTCGACGCCTTCCAGCAGATGGATCCAGAGCGCGGGCTCATGCAGGGGTTCTTCCTCTATTGGCACTACATCGGCGCTGCTCATCACCTCATGGGCAACCACCGGCGTGAGCTCGCCGCGCTCCGGCGCGGGTTACAGCAGTACCCATCCAACCCGCAGTTGGGCCACATGGAGCTGTCGGCCCTCGCCGCCCTGGGCCGAGTGGACGAGCTCCGGGACTCGCTCAGGACCCGTGAGCCGCGTCCGAGCAGCTGGGCCCATGGGGCGGGGGTTCCCGCGTGGGGGGACCTCCTCCGACTGCTCGCGCTGGAGCTCGGTGCACACGGCCACCCCGTCGACGGGGCAGCGTTGACGGGTCAAGCAGTGGACTGGTACCGACAGCAACCCGAGGATTCTCTTCGCAGCGAAGCCTTTCGGTACGGCCTTGCCCGGACGCTCTATCATGCTGGAGCGCTCGACGAGGCACGGCAGTTGTTCGAAGGGCTTGCCACCGAACAGCCGGACAGTGTCGGCTATCGCGGGTACCTGGGAGCGATTGCCGCCAAGGGAGGAGAGCGGGCGCGGGCGAGGCAGATCTCGGAGTCGCTCAGCGCATTCGAGCGACCGTACCTGTTCGGACAGATCCCATACTGGCAGGCTCGCATTGCCGCCCGGGTCGGCGACCGCGACGAGGCAGTGCGCCTCCTACGGCGTGCGTTCGCGGAAGGCGGCTTTCACGACCACGTTCACGCCGACGCGGATCTCCAGAGCTTGAGCGACTACCGCGCCTACCGTGAGTTGCTGGAGCCCAGGAACTGACGACCGGGATCGGGCCTCCAACGACGGCACACGGAACGGGCCACGGCAGGGAATTGCGGCCTACGGCGAGGGGATGCCGATCTCCTGATCCCGAGAGGTATTCCCCCTATCGGGAATCGACGATCTCCACGGCGTAGCGTGACCGTTTCAGTCGTACTCGCGGCACCTGTCTCGGAACTCTCGCTTCGTCTTGCCCTCGTCGTTGATCACTTCGTAGAACTTGTCGAAATACTCGAGCGTCTTCTCGAGCACCTTGGGTTCGAGGCCCTGCTGCTCGCGGTAGAGGGCATAGATCTCTTCGCGCTTCTGGTTGAAGAGGTCGAGAACGGCCGGCAGTAGGCTCTCAGACTGGCAGAACCCGCGGTAGAGACGCTCCCGGACGTTCCGGATGCCGAGCTGCTCGAGGTTCCCCCGGTACAAGCGATTGGCGTACCGCGTGTTGAGGAGCCCAGCCATGTCGAAGTCGTACGGAACCGAAAAGACCGGACCCGCCATCGTGCCGATCGGTTTCGTATTGTGGCAACACTCGTGCTTCTCCGGCTCCGGCATGAAAGCCGAGAAGTCGGTATTGCCGATGAAGTACTGGAACACCTCGACCAGGGCGAGGTTGAATCCATCCGCCATATTGGGCGGTATCCGGGGAACGGCGAGGTACTCCCACCCGTTCCGGGCCGCCATCATCTCCTCGTCCTCGATGAGGAAGGCATAACTCGTCGCCGGATCGCGGCTTCCTTCCGTATCGACGTAAGTAATCCCAGCCAGGCGAACCCGGAAGCTCATCTCCGTGAGCAGGTTGTACGTCCGGTACGTCAGGTACTCGAGCAGCACGTACTGTCGGAACTCGTCTTTGTCATCCTGACAATGCGTGACCAGCTTGAGCTTGTCTTGCCCCTCGAACATCGTCCCGGCCACGGAGTCCTGCTGAAAGTTGAGTCGGAGCGGCGGGAACTTGCACACCCGCTTCTGGAGTCGGGTCTTGCCCCTGGTACGGACCTTGACGCTCAGCGACACCTTCTCACCGCCGGGAGAATCCACGATCACGGCTCCCGGGAATTCCTCGCTCTCCTGCTCCCGCTCTTTCATGATGCTCTTGAGCGGTGCCTCAACGGTGAAGGTCAGCGCATCGTGGGACGCAAAGAGCGGAACATCGGTCATCATTTCGGGCGTGGAATCGGACGCTGCTTGCTGCGCCATGGCTGCGGACGTCGAGAACACGATGGCGGTCGCGAGAAAGCCCACGAGTCGGGTCACAGCTCCTCCTCGGCAAAGGTCGACGTACCCTGTAACATGAAAACGAACCAGTCGCAGGAACCCGGCAAGGCCAGCCACGATCCGCCCCGGGACTCGCAGTGGCGGCCGTAGAAACTGGCGCGGCAACGCTTGAGTCCGGCCTTTGCTACTCAACATGAAGGGATCCTGAAGAATACCATAAGATAGCTTGAACAATACCGCCTCGGCGTTCGGTCCGGTAGCATCTCGTTCCGAGACCGGTCCCGGGTCCCCAGCACCAGTGGAGAGATGCTATTACTGACGCGTCAATCCCCAGTCAATCAGGCGAGGCTTACCCCCCCACCTCCACCGCCGCCTCCGAGATTCTTCCTGCGGGTGGCACCCTGAACGCGAGGACGGTCACAATCCCCACCACAGCAGCGGCGATATAGAAGGGTACCGCCCGGCCCAGGCCCTGGAACGCCGCCGTGGCCCAGATGGGCGCGATGACCCGCGACACGCCGCCGAAGGCCTGCTGCACCCCTAAGGTCTGGCCTCGCTCGTGTTCGGCCACGCGTTGCGTCACCAGCGCGGTGACTGACGGGAAGAGACACGCGGTGCCGATGGGGATGAGGGCGATGACGACCCCCAGCGAGATGACGGAGCGGGGAAAGGGAATCGCAAAGAGGCCCATGGTGAGGAGCATCGCTCCGATCCGCATCACCTTCGTCTCACCCAGCCAATCGACCAGCTTGCCGAGAATCACGGCGCGCATGACCACTCCGAGGGCTCCGACGTACACGAAGAAGATCCCGATGGTTTTTTCCGTGATGCCGAAGTCGCTCTCCAGATACAACGCCAGTACGGCGGTCATCGACATGAACCCGAGCATGCCGACCGCGTAGATCCAGACCAGTCGGGCAACCTCTCCCTGGGGTACTCGCACGAAATCGACGATCATATTCCCAAGGGACCGCAACGGTTCCTGCGGCGCGCTGTCGGCGACGGCCCCGCTCCCCATCTTGCGAGGATGCGATTCGGGTAGCCAGCGGGACGCAAATCCGATGTTCAGTACACACAGTCCCGCAGCGACGAGCCCCGGAGCGGCTGGGCCGAAATTGAACGCGAGTGACCCGATGGCGGGGCCGATCATGACCCCGGCCGCGGTGGAGGCGGAGAGCCATCCCAAGGCTCTCGCCCGATCTTTCGGCTGGGTCACGTCGGCGACATAGGCCTGGAGCACGCCCGTGGTCCCCCCTCCGATCCCCTGAATCAGACGCGACAGGAACAGCATCCAGATAGTGACCGCGAACCCGAACACCACGAACGCGATGGCCGACATACTCAGGCCGAAGAGAATGGCGGACCGGCGCCCTAACCGGTCAGAGAGCCGTCCCCACAGTGGAGCCGCGCCGAGCTGAGCGATGGAGAAGATGGCGATCATCCACCCGATGACCCACTCCTGGGCCTCGAGACGGAGTGCGTAGAAGGGGAGTAGCGGGAAGATCATGGCGAAGCCGATCATGTCGACGAAGGCTGCCGCCATGAGTACCGAGAGCCGCCTCATCGCTTCGTCCCCACCGTCATCGCGGCCGCGGAAAAGACCATGAGGAGCACGCCGTACGCCGCTGCCAATCCCACATCGAACTGCCGAAGCGCACCCAGGATCTCGATGGAGATGGGGCGAGTGTCGAAGGTGTAGAGCACGATCGACGTCACGAAATCTCCCAGCGCCGTCGCGAAGGCCAGTGCGCCGCCCGCGAGGATCGCCGGACGCAGGAGGGGAAGCGTGATCGCGCGCAGCGTCCGCCATCGACCGGCACCGAGGGACGCTGCCGCTTCCTCGAGTGACGGGTCGAGTTGACGGAAACCGGCGAGGACCGATCCCGACGCGATGGGGATATTCCGAATCAGATACGCGAGGGGCAGGATGACCACCGTCCCCACCAGGACCCAGCGCCCGACCCATGGGGCACGGATACTGAACGTCGCCGCCAGGGCGATCGCCAGAACAGTGCCCGGCACAGCCCAGGGAACGTTGACCAGCGTTTCGATCATGCCGCGCAGCGATGCCCGCCGCTGGACAACGAGGCGGCCCGCCCACACAGAGATGGCAAGCGCCGCCACCGTCGCGGCCGCAGCCATCCACAGCGAGTTCATGAGGGGCCGCAGGCGCTCGGGTTCCGAGACCAGATCCACGTAGTTGCCGAGCCCATACGCCGGCGGGAAGAGTTGTGTCGTCCAGGTGCCGACAGGGACGAAGGACACCAACACCAGCGTCATGTGGGGAAGCAAGAGGAAGAGCCCCAGCACCCACCCAACCCCCGTCGCGCCCCACCGGACGAGTGGCCGAGTCAACGCGCGGGCCGGAGGAGCCGTTCCCTTCCCCACCGCGGCCACCAGGTCGGTCCCCCGCGTGCGGCGAAGCAGTGCCAATCCCACGAGGGCAACCAAGGCGAGACCGGCGGTTTCCGCCGTAGCCATCGCCATGTCACCGTTCAGCTTGCTGGCCACGATCTGCGTCGTCATGACCCGAAATCCGCCGCCGAAGATGTAGGGGGCGCTAAACGATCCCAGCGACGTCATGAACGTGAGGAGCGCGGCGGCCGCCACCTGCGGGCGGAGGAGTGGGAGCGTAACGCGAGCGACGGTGGACCACGGTCCCGCGCCCAGCGACTGCGCCGCCTCGTACATGGAACCATCGATGCGCGCGAGGCCCGCTCGCATAAACAGGTAGAAGTACACGTACATCGAGTACGCGTGCACGAGCAAGATGGCCCCGGGGCCCCGCAACCGCCACGGCGCTTCGTCCAAACCCAAGACAAGCGCCACGGCACGCCCCACAAAACCGCTCTCGCCGTAAAGGAAGAGAAAGGCGATCACGCCAACCAGTGGCGGCAGCACGGCCGGCAGCGCAACGAGGGCGCCGAGCACGCGCCGGCCCGGAAAATCGACCCGCTCGAAGACAAAGGCGAGCGGGATGCCAATGATCGCGGCGAGGGCGACACTGGCAGCCGAGATCCAGATGCTGGCCCACATCGCGGACCACTCTCGACGCTCGCTGACGAACTCCGCAACGTATTGCAGCGTCCACCCTGCTTCGCCGCGCACGCTCTGCAGGAATACCAGCGCAAGGGGATACACCACGATCCACAGCAGCAGGACCGTGAGCCACACGCCGCGAGGTCTTCGTGTCAGGGTTCCTCCGCAAACGCGAGGGCCCGATCGGCGACAACCCGAACCGCGTCACCGTGCTGCGCCGCGTGAACGGGCGCCTCCACCTCGAGCACAGCGTCACCCACGCGAACCTGGAAGTACGCTCGCGCACCCGTGTACCGACGCACTGCGATTGTCCCGCTGATCCCCTCCTCGGCGAAGCGAATCGATTCGGGCCGCACCACCACCGTCACTCGAGTGCCTGGCTTCACGGGTGCTGGTGTCTCCACAGTCCATTCGCCACCGACATCGAGTTTCGCTCGGTTCGGCGTGACCAACGTTGCCGACAGCGTGCTGGCTCGCCCGACGAAAGTGGCGACGAAGCGCGTCCGCGGTCGTTCGTAAAGCTCGGGTGGCGTCCCGGCTTGCTCCAGGCGACCATCCCGCAACACGGCCACCCTGTCACCGAGAGCGAACGCTTCTTCCTGTTCGTGCGTCACCAGCACGGTCGTTACACCGGTCTTCTCGAGGGCTGCCCGCAGCTCGCGGCGCGTCCGCTCCCGCAGACCGGGGTCGAGATTGGAGAGCGGCTCATCCAGCAGGAGGACTCGCGGTTCGGGGGCCAACGCACGAGCCACCGCAACCCGCTGCTGCTGACCGCCGGAGAGCTCGGTCACCTTCCGTTGCTCGAAACCCGCAAGATCGACCAGCGCCAGCATCTCGGCGATCCGCCCGTTGCGGTCCGTCGGTGTCCCGCGTTTCGCGAGACCAAAGGCCACGTTCTCGGCCACGGTGAGGTGTGGGAAGAGGGCGTAGTGTTGAAAGACCATGCCGAAGCGCCGTTGCGCTGGGGGGAGACGGGTGACCTCGCGTCCGTCGACGAGGATAGCTCCCTGATCCGGACGTTCGAATCCGGCCAGCAAACGCAACGTCGTGGTCTTGCCACTGCCACTGGGACCCAGCAACGCGAGCACACTCCCCCGACGAACAGATACCGAGAGCTTCTCTACCGCGGTGTGCTCCGCGAAGCACTTCGTGAGATCTCTGAGCTCGAGGAAGGCCTCCGGCATTCAGCGCGCCACCGCCGCTGCCCCGCGACCGCGGACGTGGCGGTCCCAATAGTCCATCCACTCGGAGTCCCGACGGCTCAGGAGTTCCCAGTCGATTTGGGCGGGGACGAGCTGCTCCCGCACACGCCGCGCCCAGCTTGGGAGCGAGTCGCCCGGCAGGTCGATGCGGGCAGGCAACCGATACGTCTCTCGGGCAGCCAGGAGCTGTAATTCCCGTGACCCCACCCAATCGATGAACCGACGGGCCGCTTCGGGATGCTTCGCTCCTCGCACGAGCGCGATGGCATCCTCGATGACGGGTGTCCCGCTGGGTGGCAAGTTGTAGCCGAAGGGACTGCCCTTGTCCGCCTCCACCAAGATGTCCGGGAGATCCCACAGGGTGACAACGCCCTCTTGCCGCAGGAGCTTCTGGTGGAGCAGCGCCGGATTGAAGACATACTCTCTCGTCTGGGCGTCGAGCCGTCTGAGCCACCGGAATCCCGCCGCCGTGTCGCCAGTGGCTCGGATCCCGCGCTCGACGATCATGCCGAAGATCGTTCGCATCGTGCCTGAGGCCAGCGGCTCGCGAATAATCACTTGCCCGCGCCACCGGGGGGCGAGTACGTCATCCCAATCCCTCGGAGCTTCGTCCTCGGACAACGCCGTGGAGTTGTAGGCGATCACCGCCGGGGTTTCGTACGCGGCGAAATACAGGCCGCTTGGCCCTTGCGCGCGGGCCGGAATCGCATCGGCCCAGGAAGGACGGTACGCGACCAACAGCGATTCCGCCGCGGCCCGACGAAACAGTGTCGAGGGCCCACCGAACCATACGTCGGCCTGCGGATTGGCCCGCTCCGAGCGGATGCGGTCGAGCGCGTCCTGGGATCCCATGTCCAGCCATCGGACGTCGACGTCGACATTTGCCTCCTCGAAACGCGTCTCCGTCAGCTCCAGCAGGTCACGACCGTGAGGGGAGTACACCACCACGGGCGTTCTCCCGTCGCCGCAACTCGTGAGGGCCGCGGCCTCGATTACCAGGGCGAGCACCGACGGACGGAGAGACGAGAGAACAGCGGACCGCCAGACGGTCAACCTATTGCGCATGCGTGGCACTCAATCCAAGCAGGTTGAGGAACACGCGATACGCCCCCGGCACACCGGCCGGCAGCGCACGGAAGAAGCTCAGGCCCGTGTAGATGTACGTTCCTTGGCCGTACCGAGCGACGAGCAGCGCTCCACGGACGGGCTCCCCGCCCGGGTCCGCCATCGCGAGGAGCGGCTCAAACGCAGCATCCCACGAGCGGGGGAAATACAGTCCGCGTTCCTGCGGCCACCCCTGCCAATCCTCATCGTTGATCAGATTGGGACTCACGAACGCTGGATGGGTCCGATCGAGGATGCGCACCGGCGTCGTCTCGTCGGTAATGCGGTCGTGGGGGCGGGCGATTTCCAATGAATACGGCGCAAACCCGCCACGGACGAACTGGTATTGCTGATACTGCACGAGCACTAGCCCACCCCGCTCCACATACTCGAGCAGTCGATCATTGTGGCGCGCCAACGCGGAGTCTGCTTCGTACGCTCGGCTCCCGATGACGATCGCGTCGTACAGCGCCAGATCGTCACCGGCGAGATCCTGGGCGTCGAGAAGATCGAGTGGGACCCCAATGCCCCGTAACGCCTCCGGAACCCGGTCCGACGCCCCTCGCACGTACCCAACACGCCGAACGGTCGGCAACGTGATGGGTGCAATATGAATCGCTGCGCGCGCGGGGCGGAGCCACGACACCGGACGAATATGCGGGTACGTGATGTCGTGGATGCCATGGTCGAACAGGCGCCCATCGCTGGTCCGCGCCACCACGCGTGCGGACACGGATTGCCGCTCCACACCGAGCGGACGTTCGACCGTGAACGCGTACGAGCGACGCTCGCCAAGTCGCTCGAGCCGGAACGGCTGGTCCTCGGGGACGGGCCATCCGTCGACGACGAACCGAAGAGACCCCGTGAGCGTATCGGGGACATTGGCCGTCAGCGTGACGCTGAGTGTCTTCGACCGCGGGCCGGCGCTGGACCACACGAGCGTCCGGGGGGCCACCCGCACATCGACTGCAGGCACGATGCGCAAGGGTCTGCGGATCTCGCCGACGGCCTGTTCCCGGAAACGATGGGTGATCTCTCGACTCAGGTGCACCGTCACACCGTCGATCTGCACGCGGGCCACCGCGGCCATGAGCGGCGGTCCGAACGGCAACCCGCGCTCCTCCGGACGGGCGGCGCTCCAGTCGTACAGCTCGCCACGCAAAGGAGCGGCGAGAAAGTAGGGCTGCGTCAGGGATGCAGTGGCGCTGACCCGATGAGTGGTGCGCAAGGTCTCCAACGTCCCTGGTTCGAGGCGCGCTCCCAAGAACGCCACCCGAGCGGAGGAGGCGGCTTCGCTCGCCGGGGCGATCTCGGCCCCCCGAGCCGGCAGCACCGTGATATCCTCGATGACCACCTCGAGCGGACCGCCGTTGTACAGGTCGACTCGCACGTCGAACGTCTGGCCGGGAACGAGGTCGGCGTGGGACGCCGTCGCGTCGAGCACGAGCCCCGCGGCGACGGTGAGCGCCTCCTCGAGCAATCGCCGTCGGTCGTCAGGTAGACCGTCGCGCCGCGCCCGTCGCAACGCCGCCAGCAGTGGTTGAACCGCATCGGCGAGTCGCTTTGGTGACAACTCTGCTCGCAACGAGTCGCCAAACAGGGCGGCCCACGAGGTATCCCGCGGGATTCCGTCAAAGAGCCGTTGGTCAGCGCCGTGCTCGACCCGGCTCTCGAGCCGCGCGAAGCGCGTTCGCGCCGGACCTGTCGGTTGGAGCACACCGAAGTCCTGCGACCGGTGCTGGCTCCGGCTGGCCATGGCGATCTGATGGTGGGTCCTTCCACTCCGCGGGTCGAGGCCACCCGTTGGCAGCACGAGAGTCGTGGCAGCGGAGTCGAACCGGGTAGAGCGATACAGCTTGAGGGGCGTCCACGGGGCGAGTCGTTCTTCACTGCCCAGCTCAGAGAAAGCCATTGAATCACCGGCGATGGCAAACGCGCGGCGGGCGAGCAGCGCCGATAGGCGATGTTGACCGTGCCCGTCTCGCGCCGTGCCGGAGAAGGCCGCCACCATCACGTGCGGCCGGAAGCGGCGCACCACCCGCACGACGTCCTTCAAAACCGAATCGGGGAGCCAGTTTCGTTCCGTTTCGTCGAGCGACCGCGTATATCCGAAATCGAAGGCACGCGTAAAGAATTGATCGGCGCCGTCGATGGCCCGGGCTGCTTGCAGCTCTCGCGAGCGGAGCAGACCGAGGGCGATGCCGAGCTCAGAACCCAGGAGGTTTTGCCCCCCCTCGCCCCGGGAGAGGGAGAGATACGCTGACTCGGCACCGAACCCCCGCTCCATGAGGGCGAGGAGGGCGGTGTCCTCGTCGTCCGGATGCGCGCCGACCACCAGCACCCGACGAGGCTCCGCGAGTCGCTGGAGCAGGGCGTCGAGGGTAACGATGCCACCCGTGGAGGGAGGTGCCAGCTGCGCGGTGATCGGTGAGCTCACGGCACCGAAGAGCCCGAAAAGAACCGTGACGCTACGCGGCATCACGGGCGACGACGATGCTCCGCAGGCGCTCTGCGCTCGGGTCGTCTTTTTCGGCGAACGGTCGCGGATGACCCCCGGCGTCCGGGACCACGTGAGGACATACGAATTCGAGCCTCCGAGCCTGGATGCGGTCGTGCACCGCGTGCGTGCACACCGGCGCCGCCACCAGAATCTTGGCCGGATCCAGGGCACGGACGGCCCTGGAGGCGGCCAGGACCTTCCACGGAGCGGTAACCGGGCCATCCACGAGGACGACCTCGGCACCTTCCACCATGCGGATGGGGCGGTGGCCGCGATAGAGGAGACGTTCTGTCTTCACGGCTCGCCGTGCTTTCTCAATGGCCTCCGTGAGGGCCCCCATGAGGCCGAAGCGGGGCTGAAACGCCGGATCCAGCTCGGCGTCGGCGTCTTCCGCCACCGCACCGATGATGCCGAGTCCCGTCAACCGCACAAAAGAGGACACGATGACGTCGAACTCCGACCCCAGCACCTTCGCTGCATGAAAGGCGATCTCCACGCCACGCGGCGTCACGCCAACCATGACGGCTGGCCGGGTCACGCGGCGGTACAGCCAGCGGCCCAGCTCGGCCCCAGCATGCGAGCGCGACTGAAAGAGCGGTGCGGGTGGCGGTGAGGAGGTCATCGTGTCAAGCGAATTATAGCATGCACGCCAGCTGTCAGGTGCTGGGGGCAGTGGCAGGGGTGGCGACGGGGGATCGCCGGGATGCACGGCCCTCCACCCAGTCCTCACTGCTGGCAGCCGGGATACCCGTGCCCAACACGGCCGGCACGCCACCCGACACCAGAAATCCGTAGCGCCGTGGCATGCGCTCTGCCATATTGATGAAGTGTGCGCTGGGACACGGCACGACCCGTCGTGGGTCAGCCAATTGGGTCGCGTGACTCAAGGCTCTATGAAACTCTAAGGCACGAAGCGCGAAGGTCGGAAGATAGAATGACATCGGCTGCACCGGCGAAGACGACGGGCGAGCGCCATGTCAGTGAACAGGAAGCTCGCCAGGTTGCTGAGGCTGCGCGCCAGACCGAGTGGACGGCGCCCAGCTTCATCCGCGAATTGTTTGATGGCAAGATCCACCTCGACCTCGTCCATCCCTTCCCCCGCATCGACGAACGCGATCTCCAACGTGCCAGACCCTGGCTCGACGAGCTGGAGAAGTTCCTGCGAGAGAACGTGGATGCAGAGAAGATCGACAACGAACACAAAGTCCCGCGTCACGTCATCGACGGACTGGCAAGACTGGGCTGTTTTGGCATCAAGATCCCGAGGGAATATGGAGGCCTCGGATTCAACCAGTCGATCTACAATCGCGCGGTCTCCCTCGCGTCCAGCGCCGAGGGGTCGATCGGCGTGCTCCTCTCGGCGCACCAATCCATCGGCGTCCCCCAGCCCCTCAAACTCTTCGGTACGCCCGAGCAGAAGAAGAAGTACTTTCCGCGCCTCGCCAATGGCGAGATCAGCGCCTTCGCGCTCACGGAACAGAGTGTGGGGAGTGACCCGGCGCGGATGAGCACTACTGCGGTGCCGGACGAGGACGGCAAGACCTACATCCTCAACGGCGAGAAGCTGTGGTGCACGAACGGCACCATCGCCGACATCATGGTGGTGATGGCCCGAACGGGAGAGCGCGGTATCACGGCCTTCATCGTCGAGGCGAACTGGCCGGGCGTGGAAGTCGTGCACCGCTGTCACTTCATGGGTCTCCACGGCATCGAGAACGGGGTCGTCCGCTTCACCAACGTGCGCGTGCCCAAGGAGAACATCCTCTGGGCAGAGGGGAAGGGACTCAAGCTCGCCCTCATCACGCTCAATACGGGCCGATTGACGCTCCCGGCTACCTCGGCAGCGGCCGCGAAGGCGTGCCTCGGTATCGCCCGGCGGTTCTGCCAGGGGCGGGTCCAGTGGGGGCACCCTATCGGCAAACATGACGCGATCGCCCAAAAGCTGGGGCGCCTCGCGGCCACGACGTTCGCCATGGAAGCTGTTGCGGACCTTTCAGCTCTCATGGCCGATCAGGGCAAGTTCGATATCCGTCTCGAGGCCGCCACGGCCAAGATGTGGAACACCGAGCAGGGCTGGAAGCTCATCGACGACACGCTCCAGATCCGCAGTGGCCGTGGCTACGAGCGGTCCGAGAGCCTGCGGGCTCGCGGCGAGCGACCGGAGCCTATCGAACGAATGATGCGCGATTTCCGCATCAACATGATCTTCGAAGGCTCCAGCGAGATCATGCGGCTCTTTATTGCACGCGAGGTGGTGGATACACATCTCAAAGTTGCGGGCGCCATCGCGGACCCGAAGACCTCGTTTGCGCAGAAGGTTCCCGCGTTCATCCGAGCCGGCCTCTACTACCTCTTCTGGTATCCAACTCGGTGGCTCGGCTGGGGCTGGTGGCCTCGCTACAATGAGTTCGGCAAGCTGGCCAGACACCTGCGCTATGTCAGCAGACGGTCGCGCCGCCTCGCCCGATCGCTATTCCACGCGATCGTCCGATTCGGCCCCAAGCTCGAGAGGCGTCAGTCGATCTTGTTCCGTCTGGTGGAGGTCGGTGCCGAGCTCTTTGCCATGACCGCCGCCTGTTCTCGCGCACAGATGCTCCAGACGAGCAAGGATCCCGAGGAGCGGGCGCGCGCGGCCGCGGCGATACATCTGGCCGACGCGTTCTGCCAGCTGGCCCGCCGTCGTATCGAGGAGCGCTTCGACCGCCTCTTCAACAACGACGACGTCGCGATGTACAAGACTGCCCAAAGGGTCATGGCGGACGAGGCCCGTTGGCTGGAAAAGGGCGATATCATCGAGCCGGCCTGAAGGGCCGGCGCAAGCCTAAACCGCTTCAAGCGCCTGCTTCACGTCCGCGATGATGTCCTCATAGTGCTCTACCCCGACCGAAAGGCGAACCATCGACTGGCTGATTCCCATGCGCTGCTGTTCGTCGACGGGAACGTCTGCGTGGGTCATGGTAGCAGGATGTTCGGCAAGCGACTCGGTTCCGCCCAAACTCACCGCGAGCTTGATCAACTTGAGGGCGTTCAGAAAGTGAAATGCCGCTGGCTGTCCGCCGTCCACGCCAAATGAGATCAGAGAGCCCGGCGCGGCGCATTGGCGGCGGTACATGTCGAACATCGGATGATCCTCGGTAAGTAGCCCGAGGTAGTTGACGTCACGCACCTTGGGGTGATCATTCAGGAAGTCGGCGACGTACCGCGCATTCTTCATCTGCGCGGTCATCCGCATCTTGAGTGTCTCGAGGCTCCGCAGCAGCAACCACCCAGTCCACGGCCCGGCCATCGTCCCCATGAACGTGCGCAGAGTACGCACGTGTTCGAGCACCTCCCGTGGGCCAAGAGCGGCCCCTGCAATCACGTCGCTGTGCCCACCGATGAACTTGGTAGCCGAGTAGAGCACGAGGTCCGCGCCGTGCTTGAGAGGATGCTGCCAGAGCGGGCCAAGGAAGGTGTTGTCCACCATGACGATAGGTGGTCTCTCGCCGGCATGCAGCGTATGAATCAGATCCGCCGCCCCTTGAATATCCACTAGTGCGTTGGTGGGGTTGGCCGGCGTCTCCAAGAGTGCCGCAGTCACATGCCGACCGAAAACGCGCTCACGGAGAATGGGCCCGAACTCCGACACCGGTGCGCCGGCTGGAAACCCCACGGGGGTGACATCGAACCTGGGGAGGAAGTGCTTGATGAAATAGTCTGATCCACCATAGAGCGGCTCGCTGTGTATCACGACGTCACCGGGTCTGACGAAAGCCAGCAGGCTCGTCGCGATGGCTGCCATGCCGCTCTCGAAGACTGCTGCAGCCTCGGCGCCATCCCACAAGGTGAGGCGGTCCTCGAGGACCTCGAGGTCCGGATTGTTGAGGCGGCTATAGATGAGTCCCAGGTGCTCTCGCGGACCCTTTTCCCGAAGCCCGTACGCAATCTCGAAGAACGCTTTCCCTGCCTCGGCGCTCTCGAAGACGAACGTCGACGTTTGAAAGATCGGACACTTGATAGCACCTTCGGAGAGCATCGGGTCATACCCGTAGCTCATCATCAGGCTTTCAGGCCGTAATTCCTGGCCGGCGATCCGGGATTCTTTGTAGTCGGGCACGAGTGGCTCCTGGTGATCTCGGCACGAGCCGAGCGCCGAAGCGGTGAGCAGCTGCGGCCTGAGCTGAAAAGGCCGGGTGAGCGTTCCGCATCCTGAGCGAGGTGCTAGGCCTTTCGGGCCCTACCACTCGCCACGCCTCGAATGGTCCTCACGCTCGACAGCAGGTACCCGCCTGGGCGGGCGCAATCTCAACCGCTGCCTTTCCCTAAGAGGAGCGTGCCGAGGGCAAGAGGTACCGTCAAGAGCCTATCCAGACTCTGAAGCGCCTTTCACGACCGTTTTGGAAATGGCCCCGGGCGATGTCACGAGAATGGACGAGGACGTGGTATCTTTGGGGCTCGGGAACGAGGCAGGATCGCGTGGCGCGGAGGAGTGGGCCGTGATCGCGCACCGAAACGCGAACCGTGACGGAGGTTTTGTTTGATGGCGAAAGCGACGCTGGCATGCCAATTCTGTGGCATTCTGAACAAGGTCGATCTCACACGACACAGCCACCAGCCGAAATGCGCCGAATGCGGAAAGCCGTTCCTGCTGGATCGACCGGTCAAGGTGGACGAGGAACACTTCGATACGACGGTGCTCAGGGCGGAGGTGCCGGTCCTCGTCGACTTCTACGCCGATTGGTGCGGGCCCTGCCGGATCATGGCGCCGGTGCTTGATGAGATTGCGCGGGACAACGCCGGTCGGTTGCTGGTAGCCAAAGTGGACACCGACCGCTCTCCCAAGATCAGCCAGCGCTACAACATTCGCTCGATTCCCTTCTTCGGGCGGTTCGAGAAGGGTGAGTTGGTCAGCACGGCCACTGGAGCCGTGGGCCGGAATGGGTTGAAGGATTTGGCAGCGTAGAAGGACGGCCGCCCGCATGGTGGATAGGGAGGTTCTCCCTCATCTAGACCACTCGAGTGACACCGTCGGCGCCCTTACACCGGAACGCCTGTCCGGATCACCTCCTCCATCACCTCGGCGAATCGATCGACCTCCTCCAAAGTGGTATAGACATTCGGCGTCACCCGGATGCCGGTACAGGCAGGATGATTGATGGGCGTGACGATGATGCGCCGGGTCTTCCAGAGATGCTCCACGATCTTGCCTGGCTCAATCCCTCCCACCGCGACGTTCGCCAGGCCACAGGACATGGCAGGGTCGAAGCTCGTATGGAGCTTCACTCCTGGCTGTCCGTCAAGGCGTTTCATCCAACGGTCCCGAAGAAACCGAAGTCGAGCTGCTTTCCGTTCCGAGCCGATGCCGTCGTGGAACGTGAGGGCCTCGGCGATGGCGTTGTGGTTTGCGGCTGGATGTGTTCCGATCTCCTCGAACTTGCGGATGTCTCCCGTCATGGCGTCGGGCGCGGCCATCATCGGCCAAAGACCCTCGATCTTCTCTTTTCGCACATAGAGAAACCCCGTTCCGTGCGGCGCAAGCAGCCACTTGTGGAGGGACGTTCCGTAGTAGTCACAGTCCAGATCCGCATGCTTGAACGGGAAATGGCCAAAGGCGTGCGCACCGTCCACAATCGCTTCGATTCCACGTGACCGCGCCAGCTGGCAGATCTCCTTCACGGGGAAGATCTGGCCCGTGAGATTGGTGATGTGACAAAAAAGGATGACTCGAGTGCGCGGGGTGATGGCGCGCTCGAACCGATCAACCAGATCCAGCATGCTCGACGGAGGCGTGGGAAACGGAATCTTCGTGAGGACAATCCCATCCCGCCGAACGCGTTGATCCCACGTCGTCAACATCCGCGGGTAGTCCTGCTCGGTGGTGAGTACCTCGTCCCCGCGACGAAGATCGAGCCCAAGCTGGCAGATCTCGAGCGCCTCGCTGGCGTTCCGGGTGATGGCCATCTCCTCCGCATCGCATCCGAAGGCACGCGCCAGTCGCTGCCGCACGCTCTCAATCTGCGGTTCCAGCACCTGCCACATCGTGTACACCGGTGCCTGGTTCGAGAACTCGAGGTACCGTCGCATGGCATCCTGGACGACCTTGGGACTCGGGCACACTCCACCGTTGTTGAGATTCACGATGCTCCGGTCGACGGTGAAGGCCTCTTGAATCTCCCGCCAAAAATCCTCGTCGGTGGCGATCTCCTCCGGTGACCGCGAGGAGAGGAGCGCGCTCGCGGAGAATATCCGCTCGAGGCCGTCATCCCTGAGCGATGGGAGCGCTACGGCCGATCCGAAAACCGAACGAACGAAATGGCGACGTGTGATCACAGGACGCTCCTGCGAGAGGTGCCTGGCCCAGAACCCAATGCTCAATGTTCAATGCTGAATCTCCAATGTCCAATGTCAAATGCCCAACGCCGGATGCCGGATAGAGCGTTGAGTTTTCAGCCGTCTCGCCGGTCCCGCCACACGAGCGCCACGGAGCCGACCACGGCAATCATCGCGAAGGCGAGCCACTGGATGGCGTAAGAGAGATGGGGACCGTCTGACAACTCGGGCACGGGGATGAGCCGTAATCCTGCGGGAGCCGATTCAGATTCGCCCGTGCGACGCAGGACGAGATCGAAGACGGGGTAGGGATACGCCACGCGCAAGGCACTCGGCATTGCCCGCCGCACGTAGCGGGGCCAGGCCGAGTCGGATGCCAACGTGAACCCGTTCGGCGGACCGCCATGCAGTAACACCCCAACCACCCGCGCAGCCCTCCGTTCGCCATAGCTCCGGAGGTCCACGGAACGGCCGTCTGGTGATGGTACCCACCCCCGCTCGACCAGGAAGGAGGATCCGTCGGCGAGCCTGAGCGGTGTGACGACATGGACGCCGGGCACACCGCGCATGCTTCGTCCCACCACGACGACCTGACGGGCGAAATCGAACCGGCCTTCGACGACGGCGCGGCGGAACGAGAGCGAGGAGTCGAGATGACGGTGAACGCCGACTTCGAGGGGACGGAGTGCGAGACGTGCCGCACGCTCGGCGTTGAGGGCTCGCCGCTCCTCGAGGCGCCGGAGTTGCCATAACCCGAGACGGACGCAGACGACGGCGGTGATGAGCGCCACGACCAGGAGGCCGTACCGTCTCACGCGGTGGTGCCCCGGCCGACGATCACCTCGGGAGACAGGTCCAGAAAGAGGCCGGTCTCGACCACACCGGGGCGCCCTCGCAGTGCGCGATCCACTTCATGTGGGTCCCGGATTCCCTCTGGGAAGCGACAATCGAGGATGAAGTGGTCTCCGTCCGTGCGAAACGGCTCCTTCCCCTCTACAGTCCGGATTATGGGCTCGCCGCCAAGCTCCCGAACCGTGTCGCAATGGAGGCCCCACCCGAACGGTACCACCTCCACCGGGACGGCGTAACGCACCCCGAGTCGCTCGACGAGCTTCGACTCGTCCACAACGATCACGTACTGCTCGCTTGCGCTGGCGACGATCTTCTCCCACAACAGGGCCCCACCGTGCCCCTTGATGAGGTTTCCCCCTCCGTCCACCTCATCGGCCCCGTCAATGGTGAGATCGATCTTGGGGTAACCATCAAGCGTTCCCAGCGGGATGTCGAGCAGCCGCGCAAATTCTTCCGTCCGACGCGACGTGGACACTCCCATGATGTCGCGGAGTTCGCCGGCCCTGATCCTTCGCCCGATGGCGGACACGGCGAGCTCGGCCGTCGAGCCCGTCCCGAGGCCCACGACCATGCCCGACCGAACCAGACGAGCCGCCCTCTCGGCGGCGTCACGTTTCTGGGCACCCCGCGAGTCACTCACGGACGAACGAGCTCCGAGGGGAACCTGCGTTGGAGGGCGTCGCGGAGCAGGTCACCGCGCGAGGAGGTTGCGAGCCCGTGCGGCCACGTTTTCGGGCGTGAAGCCATACGCCTCGAAGATCTTCTGATACGGCGCGGAAGCTCCGAAACGATCAACCCCGATGACTTCCCCGCGATCTCCGACGATCCGATGCCACGAGAGGGTGTGGCCTGTTTCGACGGCGAGGCGCCACGGTACCGAGGGGGGTAAGACTTCGTCCCGGTAGCTCTCCGGCTGGGCCGCGAAGATCTCGAGACTGGGCATGCTCACGACGCGCGCCCGCACGCCGTCTCTCGCCAAGAGCGCTCGGGCCACCTCCACGAGACCGACCTCCGAGCCGCTGGCGATGAGGATGACGTCCGGCTTGCCATTGGGGACATCGGCGAGCACGTATCCCCCCCGCTCGAGCCCCGAGGCGCCAGCGAGGGTCTCGCGGTCCACCGGCAGGACCTTTTGCCGAGTCAGAGAGAGCACCACCGGCCCCCCGTGATGCTCGATCGCCACCCGCCACGCTTCCGCTGTTTCCGCCGCGTCCGCCGGCCGAATGACGGTGAGGTTGGGAACGGCTCGAAGAGCGGCCAGCATCTCGATCGGCTGATGCGTGGGACCATCTTCGCCGAGTCCGATGGAATCGTGGGTGAAGACGTAAATGACCTTGATCCCCATGAGCGCCGCAAGCCGAATGGGCGGACGCATGTAATCGCTGAACACCAGGAAGGTGGCGCCATATGGTATGAAGCCCCCGTGCAGTCGCATGCCGTTGAGGATCGACCCCATCCCGTGCTCCCGAATCCCGAAGTACATGTTGCGCCCGCCCAAGTTTCCCGGGCCGAGCGGCTCTTCACCCTTGATGAGCGTCTTGTTGGACTCGTGCAGATCGGCCGAGCCCCCCACGAGCTCGGGGAGCTTCGAGGCGACGGCATTCAGCACCTTCTCTGACGCCGACCGCGTCGCCATCTGCGCATCATCACGCCCGAACGCAGGTATCGCCTGGCGCCATGCCGTGGGCAACTCACCCCGCAGTCGGCGATCCAACTCCCGGGCGAGCTCAGGATGGGCCTTGGCGTACTCCTCGCGAACTCGGTCCGATTCCGCCTGGAGCCCCGATCCCCGCTCCCCACAGCGCCGCCACTCCAGCAGCGCGTCGTCGGGAACAGTGAAGGGCTCTCTGTGCGGCCACCCCAGGTTTTCCTTGGTGAGCTCGATCTCGTCCTCGCCGAGGGGTGCGCCGTGCGCGGACGCGGTATCCTGCTTGTTGGGGCTTCCGAAGGCGATGTGGGTCCGGACAACGATCAGCGAAGGCCGGTCCGCGTCCGCTTTGGCGATTCCGATCGCTTTGTCAATGGCAGCCAAGTCGTTCCCGTCCTCCACCCGCTGCACGTGCCAACCGTACGCGGTGAATCGTTGAGCCGTGTCATCGGTGAAGGTGAGGGCCGTGTCACCGTCGATGGTGATGTGGTTGTCGTCGTAGAAGCCAATCAGCTTCCCGAGGCGCAGGTGCCCTGCCAGCGATGCCACCTCATGCGACACGCCTTCCATAACATCACCGTCGCTGGCGACGAAGTACGTGCGGTGGGTGATCACTTCATGGTCTGGCCGGTTGAAGCGAGCAGCGAGGTGCGCCTGAGCGATGGCCATCCCGACGGCGTTTCCGAGGCCCTGACCGAGGGGACCCGTCGTCGTCTCCACACCCGGCGTCAAACCATGCTCGGGATGCCCAGGAGTCCTGCTCGCCCACTGCCGAAAGTCTTTGATCTCCTCCAGCCGGAGGTCATACCCCGTGAGGTAGAGGAGGCTGTAGAGCAGCATGGATGCGTGTCCGCAGGAGAGCACAAAGCGGTCGCGATCGATCCAGGTCGGGTCTGCGGGGTTGTGACGGAGGTGTTTGGTCCAGAGCACGTAACACAGCGGTGCCAGCGCCATCGGCGTCCCCGGGTGGCCGGAATTCGCCCGCTGCACCGCGTCCATGGCGAGCGTCCGAACGGTATTGATGCAGAGTTGGTCGAGCTCCGTCGAGCTCGTCACGACTGCGTCATGCGTCACGACGTCCTCCTCGTCGCCTCGGTAGGTGCAGAAAAACGGACGAGCCGATTCGGCCGGTGGCCCTCCTGTCGACTTCGCCGTGGAGGCGGCGTCAAGCGGTCACCAGCGACCACCCGGAGGCTGCCTATCGGCTCAACTCGCCACTGATTGTACACGGAGGAGCGGAGGGATGCTACGGAGGATCGCGCCTGCCGTTGCGCAGCGCGGTCATTATCTTTGATCCCATGACCACCCCATTCAACGCTCGCGCCCATCTCGAGCTCCCCGAAGGCACAACCACGATCTTCCGGCTGGACGCCCTGAGCGAAGCGGGGCTCGTGGATATCGACACGCTCCCATTCTCGATCCGGGTCCTCCTCGAGAACGTGCTGCGCCACGCGGGGGCCGGGCTGGTAACGGAGGATCACGTCGCCGCCGTCGCCCATTGGGCGCCCGAGCCGGACCGGAGCGTGGACGTCCCCTTCATGCCGGGCCGCGTGGTCTTGCAGGACTTCACGGGAGTCCCCGCCGTGGTCGACCTCGCAGCCATGCGCGATGCCATCGTGGGCCTTGGGGGCGATGCTCAACAGATCAATCCCCTCGTGCCCACGGACCTCGTCATCGACCACTCCGTCCAGGTGGACTTCTTCGGCACGCCGATGGCATTTCGGCTGAACGTCGAGAAGGAGATGGCGCGGAACAGCGAGCGATACGCACTGCTGCGCTGGGCCCAGCAAGCGTTCCACGGCTTCCGAGTGGTACCTCCGGGGACCGGCATCGTGCACCAGGTGAACCTGGAATATCTCGCAAGCGTGGTGCGCGTGGCCGAGCACCTCGGCGAGCGCGTCGCCTTCCCCGACACGCTGGTCGGCACTGATTCCCATACGACGATGATCAACGGGTTGGGAGTCATGGGCTGGGGCGTTGGCGGGATCGAGGCCGAGGCCGTGATGTTGGGCCAGCCATACTTCATGCAGTTGCCGGACGTCGTCGGCGTGAAGCTCACGGGACGGCTCCCGGAGGGAGCCACGGCGACGGATCTGGTCCTCGTCGTCACCCAGATGCTCCGAAAGTTCGGTGTGGTCGGACGGTTCGTGGAGTTCTTCGGCCCCGGCATGAGCAGCCTCGGTCTCGCAGACCGGGCGACCATCGCCAACATGTCGCCGGAGTACGGCGCCACGATGGGCTTCTTTCCAGTGGACCTCGAAACACTGCGATACCTCGAGCGCACGGGTCGGCCGACCGAGGTGATCGAGCGAGTCGAGCGCTACTGCAAGGAGCAGCAGCTCTTTCACAGCGAGACCGGCCCCGACCCTGACTACTCGACACTCCTGGAGCTCGACCTCGGCACGATCAAGCCCTCGCTGGCCGGGCCTCGCCGCCCCCAGGATCGAGTGCCGCTCACCGAGATCACGGCATCCTTCCGGCAGGTGCTGCCCAACCTCATCCCCAGCGGCGCCAGGCGAGGAGCACCCGAACGAGACAGCGCCAGATGGGCTGGGGAAGGCGGGCAGTCGCCTGCGACGGCCGTTGCCGTGACCGGTGATATCGCCGCGGTCTGCGACGTGGAATACGAGGGTAGCCGTTTCGACCTGCGGGACGGGTCGGTGGTCATTGCCGCCATCACCAGCTGTACCAACACGTCGAACCCGTCGGTGATGATCGGTGCTGGCCTGGTGGCCCGAAACGCGCGGGCGCGAGGCCTGGATCGCAAGCCCTGGGTCAAGACGAGCATGGCCCCCGGGTCCAAGGTGGTCACCGATTACCTGAACGAGTCTGGCGTCATGGACGACCTCGAAGCCCTGGGGTTCCACGTCGTCGGATACGGATGCACCACCTGCATCGGAAACAGTGGGCCGCTCGCAGAGCCCATCGCCCGTGCCATCAGCGACCACGAGCTCGTGGCGGTAGCCGTCCTCTCCGGGAACCGAAACTTCGAGGCTCGCATCCATCCGCTGGTGCGCGCGAACTATCTGGCATCCCCGATGCTCGTCGTGGCGTACGCCATCGCCGGCAGGATCGACCTGGACCTCACGAAGGAGCCCCTGGGAACGGATCCAGACGGCGAGCCCGTTCATCTGAGAGACATCTGGCCGAGCGCGGAAGAGATCAATGCCGAAGTCGCGCGCACACTGAAGCCGGCCATGTTCCGCAAGGAATACGCGGCGGTGTTCGAGGGTGACGCAGACTGGCAGCGGCTCGAAGTCCCCGAGGCGGCTGGTGGTCGCTATGGTTGGCGCGATGACTCCACGTACGTGCGCGAGCCCCCTTTCTTCACGGGCATGGAGTCTGAACCCGCAGCGGCCGAGAACATTGAGGGGGCCCGGGTGCTGGTGTGGCTTGGTGACTCAGTCACGACAGACCACATCTCCCCGGCCGGGGCGATCCCGAAAGACAGCCCCGCCGGCCGGTGGCTCATCGAGTGGGCCGTCAAGCCGGTCGATTTCAACACGTTCGGTTCCCGCCGCGGCAATCACGAAGTGATGATGCGGGGGACGTTCGGAAACATCCGGATCAAGAACAAGCTGGTCGAGGGCAAGGAGGGAAACTGGACGGCCCACCTCCCGGCCGGCGAGGAAATGAGCATCTACGACGCGGCTATGCGCTATCTCGAGGAGGGCATGCCACTCGTGGTCGTGGCCGGGAAGGAGTACGGCTCCGGCAGTTCGCGAGACTGGGCTGCGAAGGGCACCGCCCTCCTGGGCGTACGCGCGGTGATCGCGGAAAGCTACGAGCGGATTCACCGCAGCAATCTCATCGGTATGGGCGTGCTGCCGCTCCAGTTTCAGCGGGGGCAGAACGCCGACGGCCTCGGGTTGAACGGCCGCGAGACCTACGACATCACCGGGATCGACGATGCGAAGCTGGCCCCTGCCTCGACGGCGCATGTCACGGCACATGGGGAGAGCGGCGACACGGTGGAGTTCGATGCGGTCGTGCGTCTCGACACGGCCATCGACGTCGAGTACTACAAGCACGGTGGGATCCTGCGTTACGTGTTGCGACAGCTTGCGAAACGGTAGACAGCAGAGGGACGGGCGGTCGAGGGCGTGTTAGTGACCTCGCGTCCCCCCGAACGTCACCGCGTCACCTCCAAGAACCGCTCGACCCGATCCCAGTCTGCTACAGTGTCCTCGTACCCAAGCTCCACCAGCAGATTCGTGTAGGTGGGCTCGAACAGGAGATAACTCACGAAGTCCGAGCTCCCGGGCCGCCTTGCACCGATGCTGTTCACGACCCAGCGCAGCATCTTAGGGAGGTTCTCGCCGTGCCCTCGAGAGAGCACGCCGAGGTCCCGGGACGGGCGTAGCATCAGGAGCTCGATAGGACGGAGCTTGCCCGGGCCGAGCGTTCCCGGCGCACACCGCTCGAGCACGTGGTTGATGCGTTCCAGGCGTTCCGCATCGGCGTCCAAGGAATCCAGGAACACGGCGTTGAACAGCAGGCCCATGACCTCGGCGCTGGCGGGGTATTCCCCCACTGGATGAACCGGGACGCTCGCGAACGCTCTCCCCGACCGCATCGTGATCGCAATGATCCGCGTTGCGCCCAAATGGATCGCCGGAGCCAGCGGCGCGATCTGCCGCACACTGCCATCACCGTAGAAGCCATCCCGCAATCGCACCGCGGAGAAGATGATCGGGATTGCGGCGGACGCCATCACGTGGTCGATGGTGAGCTCGGCTCGGACGCCGATGCGCTGCACCCGCTCCCATACGGGGATGTCAGATACGCCTTGCATGAACGTGACCGTCTGCCCCGTGGTGTACGAGGTCGCGCTCAGCGCTACGGCCCGCAGCCGCTCCTCGAGGATGTTCGTCTCGATTCCCGAGAGATCCATACACCCCTCGAGAAACCGCGTCAGCGGCGAGAGATTCATCAAACCCTTCACCGTCCCGGGCTCGGTGCGGCGACCGAATCGCGTACGTAGGAGCCCGCGCAGGGACGTGCGGAGCAGGCCCACGGGGTGGACGGAATAGACCTGGTCGGGGGTGAGCCTCGACCACTCGGTCCGAAGGCCGGCCACCGCCGTCGCGAAGTTGCCTCGGTGCGCCGCCAGGTAGGCGATATTGATGGCGCCGGCCGACACGCCCGTCAGGATCGGGATCCGGAGGTCCGGAACGCGCTCTGCGATTGCTGACAATACTCCGACCTGGTACGCGGCACGGGCACCGCCTCCCGCAAGCACGAGCGCGACGTCGTCGGAGGGTGACTGGAGACCCGGGAGCGTCATGGCCGCGGAAAGGTGACGAGAGCGCGCGGGCAGCGCCAGGGGCTGCATTTCGCGCGCGCGCGCTTATCTTCCGACCCCGTGGCGTTCACCGTTCCCGACGACGAGCTGGAATTTCGTGCCAGTCGTGCGAGCGGCCCGGGCGGACAGCACGTCAACAAGACGTCAACCCGGGTCGAGGTGTTGTGGAACGTCCGAACGAGCGCCGCACTGACCGATGTGCAGCGCACGCGGGTGCTGGACAAGCTGAGCAATCGGGTAGACTCCACCGGTGTGCTGCGCGTGGCCGCCAGCGAGCGACGCAGTCAGCTGCGCAATCGCGAAGCGGCGGCGATGCGACTCAATGCGCTGGTGCAGGAGGCGCTCCGGAAACCCCGCCCCCGAAAACGGACCAAGCCGCCGCGGGCAGCCATCGAGAAGCGGCTCGAGGAGAAACGGCGGCGCTCGGACACCAAGCAACGGCGAGGGCGCGTCAAACCTGAGGATTGAGATCGGAGCGAACGGACGTCCGGCGACTGGTCCGACGTCGAGGAGAGCCATGGAGAGATTCTCATGCAGCTAGGGCACGTTCCCCTGGCCTTATCCATCGCGACCTACGACTGGAGCCCGAGAACGGCGATCTTCTGCCTCGCGATGCACTTTCTGCCCAACGTCGACTCCCTCGTGGAGCGTGCCGGGTGGGCCGACAGCGGCTTTCATTGCAGCGCGACGCATACCGTGTGGTTCGCCGTCGTCATGAGCGCCATCGTGGCAATCGTGTCGCCGCACTACTCGATCTTTGCATTCGCCGCCATCATGACCCACTTCGCTGCCGACATCGGAAGTACCGTAGGTCTCCCTCTCCTCTGGCCGTTCTACCGCAAGAGGCTGACCCTCGCCCTGTTCAAGGACTCGGGCTACTGGGGAAAAGAGATGTACATCGGATACTATAGACAACCCATGGCGTGGGTACTGGAGGGTGGGGTCATCGCCTTCTTTGTGTACCGCCTCTTCCATATCGGGGCGTTGGGATCGGGATAGGCTGGCGCGTTCGATGCACTCTTCCCACTGGGATACCGTCATCGTCGGGAGTGGATTCGGGGGCAGCACGGTTGCCCTCGAACTCGCCAAGGCTGGGCGCAACGTGTTGGTGCTCGAGCGCGGTCGATGGGTCGACCGCGACGACTCGGCGTGGGACCCCATCGCCATTCAAGTAGAGCGCAAGTACCGCGGCGTCACATCCTACGAAGTGGACGAGCGATGGGGCCGGAAGATCACGTATCCGGACGATGCCGTCGGGGGGAAGTCGATCTTCTACGGTGCCGCCTCCTTTCGTTACCGCGAGGCCGACTTCACGACCAGCGCCCGCTTCGCAGGCGGGCCGTCGGACACCATCCCAAATATGGACTGGCCCATCCAGTACGCGGACCTCGAGCCGTTCTATCACGAAGCGGAGCACACCATCGGTGTGGCCGGTGTGGCCGGCACCGATCCCACCGAGCCACCACGAGTCGGCGATTATCCAGCCCCGCCTCCCCCCTACGGAAGGTCGGCGCGTCGGATCGCCGATGCGGCGAGTGCCCTCGGACTCCGACCCTTTCCCATCCCACTCGCCATCAACTTCGACGGAAGGGGCGGGCGGCCGAGCTGCGCGATGTGCATGACGTGTGACTTGTTCCCGTGCAAGATCTGCGCGAAGAACGACCTCGCGGTGACAGTCCTCGCCGACGCACACCGGCGCGGTGCTCGGATCCGCTCTCGCACCATCGTGAAGCGACTCGTCATGGAAGCGGACCGGGTACGCGCCGTGGAATGCATCGACCTCGAACGAAACGAGGAGATCACCATCACGTGCGATCTCTGCGTGGTGAGTTGCGGCGCCATCGGCTCGGCGGCCCTCCTTTTGGCGTCGGGGCTCGGCGAGCGAAGGCCCAACGGCCCATTGATCGGTCGCCACCTCATGCGGCACTGCAGTGGCGTCGTCATCGGGCTCTTTCCATTCAAGACCAACCCCGAGCAACTGTTTCACAAACAGGTGGCGATTGCCGATTTCTATTTTGGAGACCGCAGTCGGCGTCCCGAGGGGCCGTGGGGCATGATCCAGGCATTGCAAACGCCGCCACCCGAGTTCATCGAGCAGACTTCGCCCTTCCCGTTTCCGGTGGGGAAGATCGGTGCGAAAACGATTGCACACCACGCCTACTTGTTGTGCATCGCGGAGGATCTTCCCCGCCCCGACAACCGGGTCGAGGTGGATGCTGGGATCCGCGACGGCATCGGCATGCCACGCGTGCGAGTCCACCACCGGTACACAACCCGAGATCGCAAAGCCCGCCGGGCGCTCTTCGGCAAAGGCGGGCGAATCCTGCGACAGGCTGGCGCGCTCATTCGCGTTCGCATGCCCATCCACACCTATTCCCACGCCATTGGGACGTGTCGCTTCGGCGAGCATCCGGAACGGGCAGTGTTGGATCCGTGGTGTGGGTTCTTTGGCGTTTCGAATCTCTTCGTCGTTGACGGAAGCTTCCTCCCGTCCTCGGGAAGCGTGAACCCAAGCCTCACCATCGCCGCCAACGGTCTCCGCGTGGGGCGGTATCTGGCCGACCACTGGGACGAGGTGCTGGACCGCAACCCGCCGTGACCAAGATCAACCTCTGCATCCTCGGTTGCGGCGCCATTGCCAGGCTTCACAGCCGGGTAGCCCGTACCCTACGTTCGCGAGTCAATCTCCTCTACGCCAGCCGATCGCTCGAGACCGCGGAGACCTACAATCGCAAGTTCGGTGGGATCGGGGCCTTCGGCGACTACGAGTCCGCATGTGCGGACCCGCGGGTGGACGCCGTACTCATTTGCACGCCCCACGCGCTCCACGTCTCCCACGCGCATCTCGCGGCGCGCAATGGCAAGGCGATGCTGATCGAAAAGCCGGTCACCCGTACGCTCCAGGAGTTATCCGAAATCGAGCGCGTCGTCGGAGAGACAGGCGTTATCGCGATGGTCGCCGAGAACTACCATTTCAAGCCGCTCATCAACGTGCTACGGCAGCACATCACACGGGGCGACATGGGTGACGTGTTGTTCGTCGAGGTAAATCGCGCCGGAACGAGCACCATTCGGGGTTGGCGCGCAGATGCCGAGATGATGGGAGGGGGAGCGCTGCTGGAAGGCGGTGTGCACTGGATGAATCTGTTGGTGAATATCGGAGGAAAAGTCGATACCGTCGTGGCTGCGCATCCCACAAAGGATAGGGAGCTCATCGCACCCTTCGAAGACAGCTTGGAGCTGCTCGTCAAGTTCGCGGACGGCGCCGTCGGCAAGCTGCTTCACGCCTGGAATCTGCGAAATCGCATCGGCGGCCTGAGCATCTCCAAGATCTACGGCAGCGACGGCAACATACACTTCGAAAGCAACGGTATCGCTGTGCTCGTTCTCGGGCGTCGCAAGCGCCTTCGACTCCCCGGATTCCTTGATATCATGGGCTATCGGGCCATGTTGAAGCACTTCGTCGATTGTGTGCAGGGTGGCCGGACGCCGAGCATGTCCCTGGCAGTCGCACGGCGCGACCTCCGGGTGATCGCCGCGGCGTACCGGTCGCTTGAGAGTGGGCACTTCGAATCCGCGCAGGAGGATCGCGATGTTCGAAATCACTAGCCCGGCATTCTCGGACGGAGGACCCATCCCCCGGGCACACACGTGCGACGGCGCAGACCTCTCCCCTCCCCTCACCTGGCGGGATGCCCCAAAAGGAACGAGTGCGTTCGCGCTCGTGGTGGACGACCCCGACGCCCCAGCGGGAACCTGGGTCCACTGGGTGGTGTACGGCCTCGACGCGTCGACCACCAACCTGCCCGCTGGCATACCGACGACGCCCGAACTCGAGCAACCCATCGGGGCCACGCAAGGCACCAACGATTTCCGGCGGAGCGGGTACGGCGGACCATGCCCGCCACGAGGGCGACCGCATCGATACGTGTTCACGCTGTACGCTCTCGATACGCGAATCGCGCTCCCACCGGGAGCCACCAAGAACGTGCTCCTGCGTGCCATCAAAGAACACGTTCTGGAAGAGGCAAAGATGATCGGGACGTACGGGAGGGGATAGGCCGGTCCCACATGATCGCTTGACGGTGGAACGGCATAGCGGGACCCCCATCCACCCCACGGGCCACCCCCCGTACCGACACTCACCGATACTCGACATCCGTCGAGATGTCTACGCAGCCGCCGATACTCCGCGCCACGGGACAGGCCCCGGCGTGGACCGCCAGCACGCGTTCCACCGTTTGGCGCGCCTCGCCGGGAACCTCCAGCTCATACCGGACATGGATGCGCCGGATCACCAGAACGCCTTCCTCTTTCTCGATCTCACCGGTAACGTGGCCAACGAGGTGTTCCGGCTCGACCGCGACCCCGCGCGCTGCCAGCGCGCCAGCAAAGGTGCCGGTGAGTCAGCCGCCGGCCGCCGCCACCACATAGTCCAGGGTCGTCGCATGCGGGTCCTCCTCGCTCATATCGACGCCGTAGTGCTCGGCGACGGCTCCGTGAACGCCGAACGACACTGGCTTCGGCTCCGCCGGGATCATTGCACGGCGCAGCGGTCCGCCAATACGCTGAATCGTGGCCCGGGACGTGTAAACGACATCTGACATCGGTCTGCCTCCCTCGCGAGTCGCCAGCATGAACAGTCTGTACCTGATTCTCCTCGTCTCCGCCACCGCGCAGGTGCAAAACCTTACCTGGGCAACCGCACCTCCGCTACCCGAGCCACGCGCCAACAATGCCGTGGCCGCCGTCACCACGTCTCGGGGCCCAGCGGTGTTTTCCTTCCTGGGTCTCGACACCACCAAGGCATGGAACGGGGTTCGGAGCGAGGCCTACCGTTGGGACGTCGGAGGAGCCTCGTGGCGCACTGTGGCGCCGGTGCCCGGCCCGGGGCGCCTGGCGGCGACGGCGCAGGCCGTGCGCGGGAAGATCTACCTCTTCGGAGGCTACACCGTCGGGCGTGATGGCGCCGAGAAGTCTCTGCCGAACGTCGACATCTACGATCCCGAGAGTGATGCCTGGCATCGAGGAGCTCCTATCCCGGTTCCGACCGACGACGCGGTTTCCGGGGTTTGGCGGGACTCACTCATCGTTCTGGTGTCGGGATGGCACGATCGGGACAACGTGGCCGACGTCCAGGTCTACGACCCCTCGACGGATCGGTGGCGTCGGGCCGACCCCATCCCAGGCCCCCCCGTGTTCGGTCACGCCGGTGCCGTCGCCGGAGACGTGATCGTGTACATCGACGGCGTCCGAACCAGCGCCAGGCGTCCGCGCTTCGGTATCGAGGGCTCGTCATGGCTCGGCGCCATCGACCCGGACGACCCTCCAAACATCCGTTGGGGACGCCTGCCACCGCATCCCGGGCCCCCGCTCTATCGCGCTGCCGCCGGCGCAGCCGGCCGATGGATCCTCTTCGCAGGAGGAACGGACAACCCGTACAACTTCAATGGCGTAGGATATGACGGCCAGCCGTCCGAACCCCGATCCGAAGTCTTTGCGTTCGATACGCTCCTACGTAGCTGGGCCAGACTACCGGACCTGCCGGTCGCCACGATGGACCACCGCGGGATCGTGCTGGCCGAAGGGACGCTCGTGATCGTAGGCGGCATGATCGGCAACCAACGGGTGACCGATCGCGTGGCGACCGCACGTTGGCAGGAACCCTAGCGACGCCGCGCGGGCGTCCCTAGGGTTGTTCGTTAGAGCGCCTTCACTTCCTCTATGAGGTTCTTGACCGAGCTCTTGGCGTCACCGAACAACATCGACGTCTTGGGATCGAAGAAGAGCGGGTTGTCGATTCCCGCGAATCCCGGCCGCATGCTCCGCTTCAGCACGATGACATTGTCGGACTTGTCGACGTCCAAGATCGGCATACCGGAGAGCTCACTCCCCGGAGTGCGGGCTGAAGGGTTCACGACGTCGTTCGCCCCGATGACCACGGATACGTCGGTCCGGGAGAACTCGGGATTGATCTCGTCCATATCGTACAGCTTGTCATACGGGACGTCTGCCTCTGCGAGCAGCACATTCATGTGCCCGGGCATGCGGCCGGCGACGGGATGGATGGCATACTTCACCTCGACCCCACGGCCCTCTAGTATGTCAGCCAGTTCCCGGACTTCGTGTTGCGCCTGCGCTACCGCTAGACCGTACCCTGGGCAGAAGACGACGAGGCGGGCATAGGCCAGCATCATGGCGCCGTCCTCCGCGGTGATCGAGCGAACGCCTCTTCCCTCGATCCCAACAGGGCCCAGCGCCGCCGTTGCGTGCGCGCCGAACGCTCCGAACAGTACGTTGGCCAACGACCGATTCATCGCCTTGCACATGATGTTCGTGAGGATGAGTCCCGATGCACCGACCAGGGCGCCGCTGATGATCAATCCCTCGTTGCTAATCACGAAACCGGTCGTCGCTGCCGCGATACCCGAATAGGAGTTGAGCAGCGAGATCACAACCGGCATGTCCGCACCGCCGATGGGAATCACCGAGAGAATCCCCAAAACCAGGGCCGCGGCCACGAGAATGCCGAGGGCGAGCGTACTGGATGGCTGCAGGACGACCCAGATCCCCACGGCGAGGATTCCCGCGAACAGGAAGCCGTTGAAGGTCTTCTGCAGTGGGTACGTGACGGCGCGGCCCGTTACGAGCTCCTGGAGCTTGCCGAACGCGATCACGCTTCCCGAAAATGTGACCGAGCCAATCAATACGCTCAACGGGATGGTGACAGCGACGTTGAGGGGTATGATCGCACCTGCCTGCAACGAGCGCAGGAGCTCCGCACTAGCCACCAGCGCCGAGGCGCCACCACCGAAGCCATTGAGCAGGGCCACCATCTGCGGCATGGCTGTCATCTCCACCATGCGGGCGAAGGTTGCACCGATGGCCGAGCCAACGACGATGCCGATGATGATCATTGGCCAAGTGAGAATGCCACCGAACGCGAGCGTCGTGACGATGGCGATGAGCATCCCGAACGACGCCAGCCAGTTCCCGGATCGTGCAGTAGCCGGGGAGCTCAGGCGCTTGAGTCCTAAGATGAACAGGACCGCCGCAAGCAGATAGGCGAGCTTTGCAAGTCCTGCCATTACCGTTGCTCCTTCTTATCACGCCTGAACATCCGCAACATGCGATCGGTGACCAAGAACCCGCCCACGACGTTGATCATGGCAAACACGACAGCGACGAGACCCAGAATGGATGCCGCGCGACTCTGCCCCCGCCCCGCCATTACGAGCGCACCGATGATGGTGATTCCCGATATGGCATTGGAACCCGACATCAATGGCGTGTGGAGCGTCGGTGGAACCTTCGTAATGACTTCGAACCCGACAAACATCGCCAGGACGAAGATGACGAGCAGACCAACCAGTTCCTCAATCATCCGCTGCTTCCTCCTGGGAGCGCCCGCTGGGTGGCTTCGTGGACGACCTGTCCTCCGTGGGTGATACAGGTGCCGCCAATGATCTCATCTTCGAAGTCGAGACTGAGCGCACCCTCTTTGATGAGGGTCTTTACGAATGCCGACATGTTCCGCGCGTACATCTGGCTGGCGTGGGTGGGCATGCTGGCCGGGACATTCAGCGGCGCCAGAACCGTCACACCATGGCGGAAAACGTCCTTCCCCGCCTCGGTGACCGCACAGTTCCCGCCCGCTTCGCTCGCAAGATCCACGATCACCGCGCCGGGCTTCATGTCACGCATCATCTCTTCCGTGATGAGCAGGGGGGCGGGTTTGCCGGGGATCAGGGCGGTAGTGATCACCACGTCGACGTTTCGAACGTGCTGATGGATGAGCTGCAGCTCCTGCTCGTGTTGCTCTTCGGAGAGCTGTTTCGCATATCCTCCAGCCGTCTCCGCGTCGGTGGCGACCGCCTCCGGTGCGATGAACTTCGCACCGAGACTCTCTACCTGTTCTTGCACCGCAGGACGCACGTCGAAGGCCTCGACGATGGCGCCGAGCCGGCGGGCGGTCGCGATGGCCTGGAGTCCGGCGACCCCCGCACCCAAGATCAGCACGCGAGCCGGTGGGATCGTCCCCGCCGCTGTGGTCAGCATGGGGAAGAATCGGCCCATGGCGGTCGCCGCCAGCAGCACCGATTTGTAGCCCGCCACCGTGCTCATGGACGAGAGGGCATCCATCGACTGTGCCCGGGTGATCCGGGGCAAGGCGTCGAGGCTGAACGCGGTGACCTTGCGTCGTGCGAGCTCGGAGACGAGCTCGTGATTGACCAGCGGTTGCAGCAGGGCGACGAGGACGACGCCTTCCCGCAAGAGCGCGAGCTCGTCACGCCCGCCCTCGTTCCGCGGGCACTGGACCTTGGCAACGACGTCCGCTTCTCGCCACAACGCTGCCGCATCCACCAGAGTGGCGCCGGCAGCCGCATACTCCTCGTCCGAGAACGCCGCCGCGAGCCCGGCGCCTCGCTCGACCCGGATTTCGACTCGGTCGCCGGCAAGACGCTTGGCCACGTCCGGAACGAGCGCCACGCGGCGTTCGCCCGGCATGCTCTCCTTCGCAACAGCAATGATCACGAACAGCTCCTGAGGGAAGTGAATGACTCGTAACGGAAGACCCCGCTACCCCGCGTCGTATTCCAGCAATCGGCGAAGCTCTGAAGGAACGTGAGGACCGAACACCTCGTCCCGTGGAACGGTGAAGACGCGCACCGGCGGCCCGGGAGCGCCACGGGGACCCTCGGAACCAGCGCCGCCGTCGGGACCGCGGGCCCCGTCCGCGCCGGCGGTGCAGCGCCGCGCATCTCCCTGAACCGCGCCGCCGGCACCACCCGCGCCACCCTTCCCAGGTTTCCCTCCAGGGCCGCCTTCACCGCCTGGTGTCCGCACTTCAATCATACCGGCCAACAGCGGCTGCTCCTCGGGGACCACCAGCGTAACCTCTCCCCCGGGGCCTCCGGACCCGCCGGCCCCGCCATTGCCCCCCGCACCACCCGCGCCGCCGGGCCCGCCCGGGCAACCGGGCTCGCCTGCCGCTCCGAGCTTGCCGTCTGTCCCGTTGGATCCCGGTCCCCCCCGACCACCGCGGGACTCGAGCACGACCCAATCTGCTGGGGGGATCAGATCGGCGTCCGCCATCACGTACACCGGCGGTGCGGCATTCACCGAGATCTCGGCAACCAAGAGCCGGTCATAGAAAGGTGATCGGACGATATCGAGACGAGCCACCACGTCGGGCCCCGGCCCCCCGCCTCGCCCCCCATCCCCTCCCGGTGTGCCCTCGAAGGCGAAGACATGGGCCATGCACGAGTACTCCGGCTCCACGACCTCAAACGTATTGACGGACGGCTTGTCCCGCAGAAACGCACTGAGCCTGAACCCGTCGTTGGCGCTCAGCAGCGGATCGGGATAGGTGCCCCAGTGCCCGTTCTCCCTCGGAGCGGCTTCACCGCTCGTAAAGCGGAGGAACACCACATGGAGTGGTGGCGGACTGTTCTTGTCGTATTTCGTGGAGAAGGGAAGCACACTTCCATCATCGAGAACGGCCTCGTAGCTGGCCTCAATGCGTCCTCCGGGACACACCCGCTCCGGCCACGTGCGCATGCGGATATCAGTGATCCGGCCGAGCAAGAGGGGATCCGGCGCAAGATCCGGGGGCGGCTTTTGCGCACACCCTGCAAGCAAGAGGACGCCGAGCACGCCGCTCACATGCCACCCACGCATGCTCCGCACTCGCAGCACTGGAAGGACGTTTGGCACCTGCCACCCCCTCATCGCTTGGCGAGTCTCTCCCACTCCCACGGCCCCGACACCCATCATACCGCTCCACGCCCTTTCGCTCTCATCCCCCCCTCGTATGCATCTCTCGATGCGGATCACGCCGCAGGGCTTCGACCTGGTAGAGTGGGGAGCGAACCGGTGACCGCAACCGCTCTTCTGCGCCACGATCCGTGCGTTGCCTCCACCGGTCGCTGATGAGGCGGGCCAGCTCGGCGTCGGTGGCGCCGGCCCGCAGCGGTTGGCGGAGATCGAGCCCCGTGTCGGCGTACAGACACAGCAGCCATTTTCCGTCGGCCGTCAACCGACTTCGGTCGCAGTTGCGACAAAAAGGCTCCGTCGTCGACGCAATGACACCAAAGGTCGTCCCGTCGGGGAGTGCGAATCGATCTGCCGGAGCGCGCTGCTGGGTCGCGTTGGCTGGCAGCACCGGCTCAGCGTGGCCAAAGCGGCGCTCCACCACGCTCACGATCTCGCGTTTGGGAACCACGGCATCCATGGACCACCGGGTTGCACCCCCGACATCCATGTACTCGATGAACCGCACCTCCGCCTCATTTGCCCGGGCGAAGTCGATCATGTCGACGATCTCGTCGTCGTTGAAACCCCTGACGACCACGGTGTTGATCTTGGTCTCACGGAAGCCGACGGCGTGGGCGCGACGCAGTCCCTCCAACACGTCATCGTGCCGCCTGCTTCGGGTGAGCGCCTCGAAGCGCTCCGGCCGCAGACTGTCCAAGCTCAGCGTGATGCGGTGGAGGCCCGCGTGCCGCAGCGAGCGGACCATCCCGCCGAGCAATATGCCGTTAGTGGTCAACGACAGGTCGCGCACCTGCGGGTCGCCTGCGAGCAACTGGACCAGCTCCGGGAGATCCTGACGCAGCAGCGGCTCGCCGCCCGTAATCCGGACTTTCGAGACGCCAAGCGAAGCAAACACGCCCCCGAGGCGCTGGATCTCCTCGTACGTCAGAATGGACTGCCGGGGGAGCCAGATGTACTCGTCCTCCGGCATACAATAAGTGCACCGGAGGTTGCAACGATCGGTAACCGAGACGCGGAGGCTTGCCAGCGGGCGATGTAGGGTGTCGCGAATATCCACGTGGCTACGGCGTTGAGGGCGATGGGTCAGATCGACCGGGCCGCCGCTCGGGTCGCCGTGGCCTGGCGAGCACGAGGTGGCCGACCGGTCTAATTCGTCGGTCGTAACCATAACCAGCGAGGGCTCTTAGGGGCAAGCGGCAGGCCCTCGGGCGCCTTGCGACGCGGCGAGTCACCGGTATCTTACCCCTTCCCTCCGGAAACTCCGCCGAGGCGTCGCGCATGACCAAAGTGACTCTCACGCTCAACGGGGTCGAACGCAGCGACGATATCGAACCCCGCCTTCTCCTCGTGCAATACGTCCGTGAGGTCGCCGGCCTCACGGGGACCCACATCGGATGTGAGACGAGTATCTGCGGCGCTTGCACCGTCCTCGTCGACCGCCGCGCGGTCAAGTCATGCACCCAATTCGCCGTCCAAGCCGAGGGCAAGGCCGTCACTACCATCGAGGGCCTCGGGACCGACGGGCAACTCCATCCACTCCAGGAGGCATTCTGGTCAGAGCATGCCCTCCAGTGCGGCTTTTGCACGCCGGGCATGATTCTCACGGCCCACCAGCTACTAGGGGCCAGCAACATGCCCGACGAGGGAGAGATTCGTCACGCCCTCGAGGGCAACCTCTGTCGGTGTACCGGCTACCACAACATCGTTCGTGCCATCCAAGCGGCCGCGCGACCGAACTGACGGGGGGGCTGCCGTCGCCGGGTCCGCCCCCAAATTCGTCGGCGCCCGCGTCCGGCGGAAAGAGGATCCGCGACTTCTCAGCGGCCGCGCCACCTATGCCGACGACGTGCGTCTGCCGCATATGGCGTATGCCAAGCTCACGCGGAGCACGCAGGCACACGCGCGGATCGCTGCCATCGATGCGACGGTGGCCGCGAGCATGCCCGGCGTCATTGCCGTCGTGACCGGCGACGATCTCGCCGATGGTCTGTCCGCTCTTCCTGCGAGCCACCGGAATGGAGAGCTCGGGTCTCCGCCCCATTTCGTCCTGGCTCGAGAGGAGGTGCGACACGTCGGGGAGGCGGTGGCCGTCGTGGTAGCGGAGTCCGAGGCCCAGGCGACGGATGCCGTCGAAACGATCCTCATCGACTACGAGGCCCTCCCCGCGGTGACCGACGTGGAGGCGGCAACGAGAGATGACACACCCCTCGTGCACCGTGCGCTCGGAACGAACGTTTCGTTCACCCGGACGCTCGTCGCCGGCGATCCGACTGAGGCGTTCGCGAGCGCGCCAGTGGTGCGCCGCCAGCGCTTGGTGAATCAGCGGCTCGTTCCGGTCGCCCTCGAGGCCCGGTGCGTCATCGCCGACTACGACCCAGGGCCAGACAAACTCACCGTGATCACGAGCACGCAGATCCCTCATACCATCCGCGCGCTGCTCGCGAAGGTCGTGGCGATTCCCGAGCACCGGGTTCGGGTGATCGCGCCGGAAGTGGGCGGGGGGTTCGGCGCGAAGGCCAACTTCTACCCGGAAGAGCCACTGTTGGCATACCTATCGCGCCGGCTGCTTCGACGGATCAAGTGGACGGAAACGCGTACGGAGGCGTTCCAGGCCACTACCCATGGCCGCGATCAGCTGTGTGACCTCGAAGTGGCTGCCGATGCTGGCGGTAGACTCCTCGCGCTCCGCGCCACGATTCACCAAGATCTCGGCGCCTACCATCAGCTCTTCTCACCGCACGTCTCCGGCGGGACCACGGCCATGATCACCGGGTGCTACGCGGTCGACCACGTGGAGGTCACCCTCAAAGGCGTCTTCACGAACAAGACCCCAACCGACGCCTATCGGGGTGCCGGACGTCCCGAGGCGACGCTGATCATCGAGCGGGCGATGGAGCTCATCGCCGATGGAGTGGGGAAAGACGCCGCCGAGGTGCGACGGCTGAACTTCATTCCCGCCGACGCGTTCCCCTTCGAGACTGCGATTGGGATTCGGTACGACTCCGGGAACTACCAAGGCGCGTTGGACAAGTTGCTGGCGAACGCCGACTACACTGCACTCCGCGCAGAACAGGAGCGAGCTCGTCGAGAAGGGCGCCTCATGGGCATCGGCCTCTGCAACTACGTGGAGATGTGCGGATTCGGCCCCTCGACGATGATGTCGTCCGGCGGATGGGAAACGTGCGAGATCGAGGTGCGCGGTAGCGGGACCGTGGTGGTGAAGACCGGGCTCAAGCCGACCGGCCAAGGAGAGGAAACGGCATTCGCGCAGATCGTCGCGGATCGGCTCGGCGTGAGTCTGGACGACGTGGAGGTCATACACGGGGATACGGACCTCGTTGGCGAGGGCATCGGGACGTTCGGATCGCGCGGAATGGCAGTCGGTGGCTCCGCGCTGATGCGCTGCGTCGACACGATTCGCACGAAGGCGCGTCGTATAGCCGCTCACCTCCTCGAAGTGCACACCGATGATGTCGTCTTCGAAGATGGCAAACTCCACCCGACGGGAGCGCCGGCCGTGGCGAGGAGCTTCGGGGAGATCGCCCGCACGGCCCACGTGGCGACCGACCTGCCGCCCGACCTCGAGCCTGGGCTCACGGCCGTGCACTACTACGAGCCGACGGGCCTCACGTTTCCCTTCGGCGCACACCTGGCCGTCGTCGAGATCGATCGGGAAACGGGCTGGGTCACGCTCAAACGTCATGTGGCCGTCGACGATTGTGGGACGATCATCAACCCGACCATCGTCGAGGGACAGGTGCATGGTGGGATCGCACAGGGAGTGGGGCAGGCATTGTTCGAGACCACCATCTACGATGAGTTCGGACAATTGCTCACCGGCTCCCTGATGGACTACGCCGTTCCCAAGGCAAGCCTGCTTCCGAGCTTCGAACTCGACCGCACGGTGACTTCCACGCCGGTCAACCCGCTCGGGGCGAAGGGCATCGGCGAGGCCGGGACGATTGGAAGTACACCGGCCGTGGTGAACGCCGTCCTGGATGCCCTGCGACCGTATGCGATGGACCCCCTGACGCTGCCCCTCACCCCGGAGCGCGTGTGGCGAGCGCTTCAGCAGGCGGCACCGTGATCCCTCCGCCGTTTGAGTACCATCGAGCCACCTCACTGGACGACGCGGCCAGGTTGCTGGCCAAACACCCCGGCGAAGCGAAAGTACTGGCGGGCGGACACAGTCTGATTCCCATGATGAAGCTACGGCTGGCAACTCCGCGGATCCTCGTGGATGTCGGTGGCTTATCCGACCTCAGCTATGTCAAGCGCAACAGGAAACAGCTGGCGGTTGGGGCGCTCACCACCCATGCAATCGTCGCGGGCGCCGAAGACGTGAAGAGCACCCATGGCGCCTTGGCCGAAGCGGCAAATGCCATCGGCGACGTCCAGGTCCGCAACTGTGGCACCATCGGCGGCAGTCTCGCCCACGCGGACCCAGCCGCCGATTACGGGCCGGCCGTACTCGCCTTCGACGCTGCCATCGTGGTCAAAGGCGCCAGCGGCGCTCGTGCGATCCCCGCCTTCAAGTTCTTCACCGGCCCGCTCTCGACTGCGCTGAGCGACGACGAGATCGTCACCGAGATACGACTCCCCATCCTGCCTGGCGCCGGAAGTGCGTACGAGAAACTCCCGCAGCCGGCATCGGGGTTCGCCGTCGTCGGCGTGTGTGCGGTCGTGGTATTGGACAAGCATGGCGTGTGCACGCAGGCGCGGTTCGCCGCCACCGGCGTTGCCGATCGGGCCGTGCGGCTGTCCACGTTGGAGACGGCGCTCAAAGGCGCACAGTGGAGTGCCGGAGCGATCGCCGCCGCCTGCGGGAAGGCCGACGCCGACGTGCCCCACGTTCTGGAAGACGCGTTCGCGACGGAAGACTATCGGCGGCACCTGCTCCGCGTGATCGCCCGCCGCGCGGCGGAACGAGCCGTGCCGTAGCCCGAGTCCCAGCCAACGCGCACACGCCCGGCGGGCGATTCCCGTCCGGGGTGACGTCGCTCGGCGTGGGGCGACTCGGTTACCGCGACAGCGCTTCCTCCACTGCGCGCCGAACCAGCACCTGAACCAGGTGCCGGCGGTAGTCCGCGCTCCCGTTGATGTCGGAAGACGGATCACCCTCTCCCGCAGCCCGTTCCGCCGCCTCGCCGATGGCCGTTGCGTCGCCCCCGCTGAGCGCCTGCTCGACGGCCGACGCCCGCAGCGGTGTCGGGCCCATGTTCGTGAGGCCGATGGCGGCCCGGTTGATGGAGCCATTCTCCTTCTCGACGACCGCAGCGACGCCAACGATGGCCCAATCCTGCGCGCGCTGGCGGAACTTCTGGTAGGACCAACCATGCTTGTTCGCGTCCAGCCGAGGCACGCGGATTTCCGTGAGGAGCTCCCCCGGTCGGAGCGCCGTTTCAAGCAACCCTGTAAAGAACTCGGTCGCGGCGATGGTGCGCTCCTTCTTTCCTCCACGGACCACGAAATCGGCCTCGAGCGCTAGCAGCGCGCTGGGCACGTCCGACGCCGGATCGCCGTGGGCCACGGCTCCGCCGATCGTCCCGCGATGGCGCACCTGCGGATCACCGACCAGACCGGCCACATACGCCAAGAGGGGGCACGCCCGCTTCAGCACGCTCGAATACTCCAGGTCGTGATGCCGGGTGAGCGCACCGATCACGATCCCATCGCCCGACTTCTTGATGTAGGACAGCTCCGCGAGGCGTCCGATATCGACGAGAAGCGTGGGTCTGGTGAGGCGAAGCCGCATCAAGGGGAGTAGAGACTGCCCGCCCGCGATCAGCTTCGCCGCCTCACCGCCCTGCTCGAGCAGCCTGCTCGCGTCGTCGACGGAGGAGGCAACTTGGTAATCGAATGAGACGGGGATCATCGTCAGTTGCCTCCCTTCGCCCGCCGAATGGCGTTCCAGACATTCTCCGGCGACGCCGGCATGTCCATCGTCTTCACGCCGAGGTGCCACAGCGCGTCGACGACGGCGTTGATGACGGCAGGCGTCGCCGCGATCGTTCCCGCCTCACCGATCCCCTTCACCCCCATGGGATTGGTCGGGCTGGGTGTGACCGTTCGGTCGAGCTCGAACCACGGCATTTCCACCGCGGAGGGAACCAGGTAGTCCATCATCGACGACGTGAGCAGGTTGCCGTCGTCATCGTAGACGGCCTGCTCGTACAGCGCCTGCGCGATCCCCTGGGCTATGCCGCCGTGGACCTGGCCTTCGACGATGGTTGGGTTGATCACGGTGCCGCAATCGTCGACCGCGACGTACCGCACGATATCCACCTTTCCGGTCTCGGTGTCTACCTCCACGACGCAGATATGGCTGCCGAATGGGAAGGTGAAGTTGGGAGGATCGTACACGTACGTCGCCTCCAAGCTCGGCTCCTCGCCTTCGGGAAGGCTGTGAGCCGTCCAGGCCGCGTACGCGAGCTCCTGGATGGTCTTGGCTTTGGCGGGGACGCCTTTCACCGAGAAGCTCCCCGCCTCGAACACGAGGTCGTCCGGTGAGACCTCCAGGAGATGGGCGGCGAGTCGCTTGGCCTTCTCGATGACGCGTCCGCACGCAAAGTGGACGGCGACCCCGCCAACGGCCAAGCTCCGGCTGCCGTAGGTGTCCATGCCGAGGGGTGCCACCGCCGTGTCGCCGTGCAAGACGGTCACGTCCTCGAAGTCGACCCCCAGAGCGTCGGCGGCGATCTGGGACCACGACGTTTCATGGCCCTGGCCGTGCGGCGACGTTCCAGTCACCACTTCGACCTTGCCCGTCGGAAGCATGCGCACGCTGGCCGCATCCCAGCCCCCGGCCGCGTACCGGAGCGATCCCAGGACCTGCGACGGCGCCAGACCACACATCTCGACGTAACACGACAGACCGATGCCCAGCAAACGGGTATCGCCGCCATCGCGCCGCGCCTCTTGTTCCTTCCGGACGTCGTCGTAGCCGATCATTTCGAGGGCACGATCCAACACCTTCTCGTAGTCCACCGAGTCGAACTGCAGTCCGGCCGGGCTGGGCACGAGCTCCCCCTTGGGAAGGAAATTCCGACGGCGGATGGTCACCACGTCGCTGCCTACCTCCCGGGCAAGGCGCTCGATGGCCCGTTCGATGGCGTAGTTGGATTCCGGGCGCCCGGCACCTCGGTAGGCATCGGTCGGTGTCGTGTTCGTGAAGACACCAGTGCACTCGAGGCTGTAGGCCTCCGCCCCGTAGCAGCCGTGATAGAGCAACGCGCCCAGCAGCGGCACACCGGGCGTGACCAGTTGAAGATACGCACCCATGTTGGCTAGCAATCTGACCCGGACGCCCCTGAGTTTCCCGTCGCTCGAGGCTGCGAGCTCGATCTCCTGGATCACATCCCGACCGTGGATGGTGGAGTGGTAGGCCTCCGACCGCTCCTCAACCCACTTTACCGGTCGCCCCAGCCGCCGCGCCAGCGCGAGACAGAGTGCCTCTTCGGCGTAGACGTTGAGCTTCGATCCGAACCCGCCGCCCACGTCGGGAGCGATCACGCGGAGCTTCGTCTCCGGGATCCCCATCGTGAGCGCGAGGGTGATCTTCGCGATGTGAGGAATCTGCGTCGTCGACCACATGGTGAATTCACCCGCCGCCGCCACGGACTGGACGACCACGCAGCGTGGCTCGATCGCGTTGGGCACGAGGCGCTGCTGCCGGTAGCGTTCCTTGACCACGACGTCGGCCCCGGCGAACGCCGCGTCGACGTCACCCTGGCTGATCGCCCAGATGTAACACTTGTTGGTGCCGAAAGCATCGTGGATGAGCGGCGCCTTCTCGACGGACGCCGCCTGGACGTCGACCACCGCCGGGAGCTGATCGTAGTCCACCTCAACCAACTCAGCAGCGTCCGCGGCGGCGGCACGGCTGGTCGCGACCACCACCGCCACTGCATCGCCGAGGTACCGGGCCTTGTCACGCGTGAGGGGCCAATGCTCGGGTATGTTGATGTCTTCGGTAACCGGCCAGGCCATGGGGAGCGGCGCCGCCCACTCGTCCGCCAGGTCGGCGCCGCTGTAGGCGGCCACGACCCCGGGTGCCCCGAGCACAGGCTTCAGGTTGACCCGGCGGATCGTGGCGTGGCCGAACGGACTTCGTACGAGCACTGCCCAGACCGTCCCCGGAGGGGTGATGGCCTCGACGAACGTTCCCTGGCCCGTGATGAGCTTGGGGTCCTCCTTCCGGCGGACACCACCGCCCACATATCGCTCTGCACCTTGTGTCGCCATGACGATTACCCCCTAGGACGCGGACGCCGGAGCGTCGCGAAGGTCGTCAGCCGCCGCCAGAACGGCTTCGACGATGTTCTGATATCCGGTGCACCGGCACAGATTCCCCTCCAGGGCATGACGCACCTCGTCACCTGTGGGGGCCGGATTTTCCCGGAGGTAGCTCACCACCGCCATGATCATCCCCGGGGTGCAATAGCCGCATTGTAGCCCGTGGTGCTCGGTGAATGCGCGCTGCACCGGATGCAGCTCACCGGGCGTTGCGAGTCCTTCGATCGTCGTGACCTCGCGTTCATGGCACTGCGCAGCCAGCAGATTGCACGATTTCACAGACTCCCCATCGACCAGCACTGTGCAGGCTCCGCAGGACGACGTGTCACAGCCGACGTTCGTCCCGGTCAATCCCAACTGTTCGCGGAGGAAGTAAACCAGAAGCGTACGCGGCTCGACGTCAGCTTCGTGCTGGACGCCGTTGACGGTCAGCGTGATGTTCACCGGTGATGCCCCCTTTGGTTAGTTACAAGACGGAATCCGTCGTCTCATCCGTGGCCGCTAGTGCCCCCGATGCACGATGTCGGCGAAGCGGGCCTCGGATGGCGGCACGGCAGAGAGGAGGGTTCTTGTCGCTGGGGTTACTCGCTACTCGGCCACCCCTTTCTTCTTGAGGATCTGCCATACCTTCTCCGGCGTGACGGGAATGTCGATGTGTCGCACGCCGAGGTGGGCGAGGGCGTCCACCACGGCGTTGACGATGGCAGGGGGCGCGCCGACGGTGGCCGATTCGCCGACCCCCTTCGCCCCCAACGGGTGATGCGGCGATGGCGTGATGGTCTTCGCCGTCTCCCACTTGGGAGTCTCCACGGCCGTCGGCACCAGATAATCCATGAAGCTCCCACCCTGAATGTTCCCGACCTCGTCGTATTGGATCTCTTCGAACAGTGCCGGGGCCAAGCCCATGGTGAGTCCACCGTGGATCTGCCCGTCCACGATCATGGGATTGATGATGTTGCCGCAATCGTCCACCGCGACGAAGCGCCGAATCTCCACCGCGCCGGTGCCGCGATCGATATCGACGACGCAGATGTAGCTGCCGAACGGAAAGGTGAGGTTTGGAGGATCGTAATAGGACACGGCCTCGAGGCCCGCCTCCATCCCCGGCGGATGGTTCGTATACGCTGCGAAAGCGATTTCCTGGATTGTCTTCGCCTTCTGTGGTGCACCCTTGACGTAGAACTTTCCCGGTTCCCACTCGAGGTCACCCTCGCTCACTTCCAGGAGGTAGGCCGCGATCTTCCGAGCCTTGTCACGGATCCTTCGGGCCGCCACCGCTCCCGCCGCAGCCGCCACCGGCGTTGAGCGGCTTGCATACGTTCCGAGGCCGTAGGGCGCCGTATCGGTGTCGCCTTCCTCGACCTCCACGTGTGCTGCCGGGATTCCCAGCTCTTCGGCGACGACTTGCGCGTAGGTCGTCTCGTGGCCTTGCCCCTGCGATTTGGTCCCGAACCGCGCCATGGCCTTCCCCGTCGGGTGGATCCGGATCTCGCTGGAGTCGAACATCTTGAGCCCGAGAATGTCGAAGTGCTTCGATGGCCCCGCGCCGACGATCTCCGTGAACGTGGAAATCCCGATTCCCATCAGCTCGCCCCGCTTCCGCTTCTCCGCCTGCTCCTTGCGCAACGACTCGTAATCAATGAGCTCCATGGCCTTTCGGAGCGCGGCGGGGTAGTTCCCGCTGTCGTACTCCCAACCCAGGGCGGACTTGTACGGGAAGCGGTCCGGCGGAACGAAGTTCTTGAACCGGAGGTCCGCGGGGTCGAGCCCCAGCTCCTGCGCCAGGATATCCGTCATCCGCTCAATGGCGTGAACCGCCTCGGTGACACGGAAGGAGCAGCGGTAGGCGATGCCACCCGGTGGCTTGTTGGTGTAGACCCCATCCACCTCCGCGAAGGCGTCCTGTAGATCATAGGAGCCGGTGCAGATGGAGAAGAGACCCGCGGGAAACTTCGACGGATTCGCGGCGGCGTCCGCGTAACCGTGGTCCGCGAGCGTCTTGATGCGGAGCGCCGTCATGGTGCCGTCCTTCGTCCCACCCAGCTCCGCCGTGATGTGGTAGTCTCGTGCAAAGGAGTCGGCCTGGAGGTTCTCCATACGATCCTCGATCCACTTCACCGGCTTGCCGAGGACGACCGAGGCCGCAACAGCGATAACGTAACCGGGATAGACCGGCACCTTGCCTCCGAACCCGCCTCCGATGTCCGGGGAGACGATGCGGATCTTCTCCTCCGACAGCCCCACGTGGCCGGCCACGAGAGCGAACACCGTGCGAACGGCGTGCGGCGCTTGCGTCGTCATATAGACGGTGAGCTTCCCCATCGCGGGATCGTAGTCGGCAACGCACCCGCACGTCTCGATGGAAGCCACGTGAATGCGGGGAATGTAGATGTCCTGTTTGACCACGACATCGGAGCCGCGGAGCCCCTTGTCCGTGGCGTCCCGGTCTCCAACCTCCCAATGAAAGATGTGGTTGTCTTTCTGGTCTTCCTTGTCGGTGCGCAGCACCGGCGCGTCGGGTTCCAGTGCCTTGAAGGGATCCACCACGACGGGAAGCGGATCGTACTCGACCTCCACAGCCTCGACGCCGTCAGCGGCGCTGTAGCGGTCGGTCGCGATCACAGCCGCCACCTCTTGCGCCTGATACATGACTTTGTCGGTGGGGAGCACCATCTGCGTGTCCGACATCAGCGTCGGCATCCAGTGTAGGTCGTACTCCGCCAGGGTCCGGCCGGTGATCACCGCGAGCACGCCGGGGATCTTCAGAGCCTCCTCGGTATTGATGGCGGTGATCTTGGCGTGGGCGTAGGGGCTCCGGACGATGTCCATGTAGACCATACCCGGCAGCTGAATATCGTCCACGTAACGCCCTTTGCCCCGAATGAAGCGCGGGTCCTCCTTGCGCTTCATGCTGTGTCCCATACCGCAGATGTCAGCCGAGGTGCGAGGTGCAGCCATGATCTCCTCCCTACGCCATCTTGTGGGCGGCATGCTGCACCGCCTTGACGATGTTCACATAGCCCGTGCAGCGGCACAGGTTACCCGATATCGCCTCCCGGATTTCCTTTTCGGTCGGCTTTGCATGCCGATTGAGCAGGGCGTAGCCGGTCATCATCATGCCGGGCGTGCAGTACCCACACTGGAGGCCGTGCTCTTCCATGAAGCCCTCCTGAATGGGATGGAGGTTTCCGTTCTGCTCCAAGCCTTCCACCGTCATGACGTCCCGTCCATCCGCCTGGACGGCAAGCACCGTACACGATTTCACCGCCTCCCCATCCAGCAGCACGGTACAGGCCCCGCAATGCGTGGTATCGCATCCAATGTGCGTACCCGTGAGGCGAAGGACATCCCGGAGCAGGTGAACCAGCAGGAGGCGGGATTCGACCTCGGCTTCCCGAACAGTTCCGTTCACGGCTACTCGAATCCGATGCTGCGCCATGGCTATCTCCCCCCCGCGCGATCGAGCGCCTTTCGGGCCGCTCGAGTTACCAAGACACGGGCCATCTCCCTCTTGTACTCGACGGAGCCGCGATGGTCGGGCGAGGGAGACGCTGCCGCACCCGCGATGCGGCCTGCCTCGTGGAGCACCGCGTCATCGGGTTGCTTGCCCGTCAAGAATCCCTCTGCCTCCACAGCCTTGACCGGCGTCGGCCCGGCATTCGTGAGACCGATCCCGGCTCGCGCCACCGATCCGTCCTCGCCGAGTGTGATGGACACGGCCGCCGCCGCCGCCGCATAGTCACCCACCTTGCGCTCGAGCTTGAGGTACGCCCCACCACTCCGCGCTGCCGGGACGGGAACGCGGATCTCCGTGAGGATCTCGTCGGGCGCGAGCGCCGTCGTGAAGAGATCCGCGAAGAACTCCTCGACAGGGATCGTCCGCTGTCCCTTCGGACCGGTGGCTGTGACCTCGGCCCCAAGCACGAGCATCGTGGCGGGGTGATCATTCGCAGGGTCGCCGTGCGCCAGATTCCCACCGACCGTTGCACGATTCCGTACCAATGGATCCGCGATCACCGACGCCGTGTCCAGGAGGATGGGGTATTTCGTCCGGATGAGCTCGGAACGCTCCAGCGCCGATTCGCGTGTGACGCCGCCGATTCGAAGCTGTCCGTCCGATTCGTGGATGTACTCGAGACCGGGAATCCGGCCGATATCGATCAGATGATCCACCATGCCGAACCGGAGCTTGAGCAAGGGGAGGAGACTCTGGCCCCCGGAAAGGATCTTCGCGCTCTCGCCGTAGCGCTCCAGGAGCTCCAAAGCATCCGCCATGCTCTCGGGAGCATGGTAGTCGAACGGTGCCGGGATCATGGAACCTCCTTCCGAAGACGATCCCGCCGCCACGGCGTGACATGCGCGGGATGGGGAATGAGCGGGAAAGCGGGTCCGCTCAGGCCGCCAACAGAGGCAGTACGCGCTCCAGGGCTTCCAGCGTGTGGGACGGGACGAAGTGATCGATGAACGGCAAGGCCGCCTGCATCCCCCGGGCCGTCGGCTCGTACCGCGAATCTCCCAGAAGCGGGTTGAGCCAGATCACCTTGCGGGCGCGGCCATGGATGGCGCGCATCGCCCGCCTGAGCACCTCGGCATCACCGGTGTCGAGCCCATCGCTCACGATCACCACCACCGTCTTGGTGGCAACCAACTGATTTTGGTACGTCGACACGAACTCCGCTAGACTCTCGCCGATTCGAGTGCCTCCGGACCAATCCGGAACGCCCCCAGCCAGACGCTCCAGAGTCGGACCGATCTTGCCAGGTGCAATCCAGGGCGTGATTCGGGTGAGGGCGGTGTTGAAGACGAACACATCCGCGCGCCGAGCCAAGTGCCGCACGGCGAGCAGGAAGGTCAGGAGAAATCGGGTGTGGGGATCCATGGACCCACTGGTGTCGCACAGGACCACGAGGTCGAGATCCTTCAGCGCCCGGTTCCGGCGGGCGAGGGCGAGAAACTCACCACCCGAGCCAATCGCTCGGCGAAAGCTCCGGCGCAGGTCGGCCTTCCCGCCACGCCGTACCGGCACATATCGCCGACTGCGGCGCGTCGCCAGTCTGGCCATCGCCTTGGCCAGGAGGCGCTCCATCGATGCCAGATCGTCCGGCGAGCACTCCTCGAAGGGCTTCCGGCGCAACAGCCGATCGGGACTGTAGCCAGGGGTATCACCTTCGGGCCGTTCACGCCCTTCCGAGGACGGGCCGAGCCGCACGCTCCGGCCATCCCACTGCCACCGCGGTGGGCCCCGACGATCCGTCACGCGGGGCGAATCCCGCTTGGCCGATTCCTCTCTGACCTCCCCGCGCTGTTCCCAATAGCGGACAAACGCCTCGTCGAACGCGGCCCAGTCCCCACGGCGGATCTTGAGCGCCGTCCTGAGGGCGTCGTGGACTTCCGTCCGGTCGAGGAGATCCACCAGGGTGAGGGCAGCCGCGGCGTCCAACTCATCCTTGATAGAGACGCTGACACCGAGTTCCCGGAGGCCGGCGGCGAACCGGACGAGATGCACAACCAGATCGGAGCCGCTCATGGCGTGTCGGGCTGATTCCCCTTCGCGGCAGCCACCAACGAGGCGAGCTCCCGCCCTCTGGTCTCTCGCACGTCATGGTCGTCCTTCAGGAAGCACCCCATCGTGTCCGCTACCGTGTCCGCATCCAGGTGGTCTCGATGCAAGTGCACGAGTGCCTGTGCCCAATCGATCGTCTCGGCGACGCCGGGCACTTTGCGCAACGGCTGGGTCCGCAATCCCTGCATGAATCGGCCGATCTCCTCGGCGAGTTTCTCACTCACGCCCGGGACTTTTGTCCGGATGATCCGAACCTCCTTCTCCAAGCTGGGGTGCTCGATGAAGAGATAGAGGCATCGGCGTCGCAGCGCATCGCCGATCTCGCGGGTGGCATTGGATGTGAGAACCACGTACGGCACGTGTACGGCCTCGATGGTCCCCAGCTCCGGGACCGTAACCTGAAAATCGGACAGCACCTCCAGCAAGAAGGCCTCAAAACCGTCGTCGGCACGGTCGACTTCGTCCACCAAGAGCACGGCCGGTCCCTCCGGATGCGTAATGGCCCGCAGGAGCGGGCGCTCGAGGAGGTACTCCCGGCTGAAGATCATGTCCTCGAGCGATGCTGCATCCTGCCCGTCCACCTCGGCGATCTTGAGGCGCAGGAGCTGCCGCTGGTAGTCCCACTCGTACAGCGCGGTGTGCACGTCAAGTCCATCATAGCATTGCAGTCGGATGAGCTCGGTGCCCACCACCCGCGCGAGGACCTTCGCAACCTCGGTCTTCCCGACGCCCGCCTCCCCTTCCACCAGCAACGGCTTTTTCATCTGCTGCGCCAGGTAGACTGCTGTCGCGATCGAAGGCTCGGCGATGTATCCGCACTCCTCCATGGCCTCCCGAACTTTCAGGATTTCGGATCTCACGTTTCGCCTCCTGCCGCACTCGCGACGGCGAAACGGTGGGGATCGGTCAGAAAGCGATCTCGACATCCGGCGCAACAGAAGGAGTACGATCGACCATCGAAGTGCGCCGAGTATGGGGTCGACGAGGCCACCACCGTCATGCCGCACACCGGATCGACCGCTTCGGGGTGCGCGTCGGTCTCGCTGAGCGACGGGGAGATCTCCTTGGTTTGTCGCCGGGTATCACGCACGATCTCAGCCAGGATACTCACCGCAATCTCCTCCGGACTCTCGGCGCCGATATCGAGACCAGCCGGGCTCTTGATGCGATCCACGACCGCTGCCGACACACCACCCGCCAGCAGGGTCTCGCGCAGGTGACGGAATCGCGAAGCGCTTGCCACGACACCGAGGTAGGCAGGCTCCAGCCGAAGCGCCTCCCGCACCGCAGCGTCGTCCGAATCTCCAAACGTGGCCACGACCGCGAAGACCGCTTCGTTCCCCTCGCGCGGTTCCGGCTGCTCGAGAACCCGATCGGCCTCGGGAACATCGGAGGCGTCGACGTTCTCCGCGATCACATCGACGGCATATCCCACCGCGTTCCCAACCCGTGCGAGCGCCCGGGCCAGCGGCGATGCTCCAAAGACCGTGAGTCGTGGGGCCGGCAGCACGGGCTCGACATAGATGTCCACTCGTCCTCCGCTGTGACAGGTCATCGGATAGATGGTCACGCCGGGCCGAACGTCGGACGGATCGGGCGACAGGCTGATCAACCGCGGGCGCCCGTCGACCATCGCTCGAAGGGCTTCACGCACGACCGTTGGACGTGTGCAGCTTCCCCCGAGCCATCCGTGGAAGCCTCCGTCGGCGGTTACCAGGGCAGCGTCGCCGATTCGTGCCGAACTGGGAGCATCCCGCCTGACGACGTGGGCCAGGACAAACCGCTCGCCCCGACGGCTCAGCTCGCCGGCGAGGGACAGGATGCGACGGTTCATGGGCAATGGGGGTGCACAGCTCAGCGCGGGACCACGAGCGCCTTCATGCGTTCGTAGTCTACCGGGCTGTCCAAGTCGGTGAGCGCTTCCGGAGGCCAGGGTACCGTCTGGGCCTCGTTCCGGTGTCGCCGCACGACGCGCTTCCCGCTGCCGTCGCCCCCCGGCGCTCCGAGCTCGTGGAATAGCGAGCGGTCGTAGAGCATCGGCGGGGCGATCACCTCGCCATACTCGGACACGACGAGCGGCGCGTGTCCGTCGCGATAATGGTCCACGAGCGCGCCGAGCATCTCCGACGTCACCAGGGGCATGTCCGCCAGCATCACGACCACCGCAGACGTCTCGGCAGGCAACGCCGCAACCCCCGCCCAGAGCGACCGATTGATCCCACGGCGGTAGTGCGGATTGGTCACCGAGCGACAGTCCAGCCCCGACAGCGTCGTTCGCACCGCCCTCGAGTCGTGGCCCAGCACCACCACGACCGGGCACAGATCCGCTGCGAGCGCCTGTCGAACGGTGCGACGTACTATCGGCTCTCCGTCGAGCTCGAGCAGCAGTTTATTGCGACCCATGCGGCGAGAGGACCCCGCTGCCAGCACGAGGCCGGCCACCGGCCCGCGGCGGCTACCCGGCATGAATCGCCCCCTCGCGGTCTCGCAGGTGGCGCGGTTGGCGCGCCGAGCAGACCGCCAACAGCTCGGAGACGACGCTCAGCGCGACCTGTTCCGGGCCGTCGGCACCCAAGTCCAGCCCGACGGGCCCGTAAACGCGATCGGTGTTCGTCGCGTCGACCTGCTGCAAGATGTCTTCCGTACGATCGCGGGGACCCAGCAGACCGACGTATCGCACCTCCGTGGCCAGGAGGTGACGAACCCACTCACGATCGTGGACGAGCGAGTGGTTCATGACGACCGCGTAGCTGTGCTGGCCGAGGGGAAGCGTCGCTACGTCGTCGTGGGCACGGGCGTTGAGGAGTCGGAAGGCGTCGGGAAAACGACGCACGGACAAGAAACCGGACCGATGGTCCACGACGAGAGGGCGAAACCCGACTTGCGCGGCGATCTCCACGAGCGGGATGGCGTCGTCGCCGGCTCCAAACACGAGCAGCCAAGGCGGGGGGAGGAACACATCGAAGAAGA
>JBDHDH010000005.1:0-71347 GCA_039591615.1 Gemmatimonadota bacterium
TGGCAGTCTGCCCTGTGGAGCTCGGACTTTCCTCGATCCGTCAAGCGGACCGCGACCGTCACGCGTCACCACCCGTTGAAAGATAGCAGCCTCCTGCTCCCGCTGCCTGTTTTGAGGGGAGGTTGGGGGGAATGGTTGAGACTGCGTTGAGACCCCCAGGGTACTGTGGTCAGGACCCGAGGAGGTCGGATGCGCGTCGAGGACCAGATCGCCACCGTGGCCACTGTGATCGAGAAGCGCGAGCGCCCGCGCCTGGACGCCGCTGCCGACGGTCGCTTCGCTGCGGTTCACGTGGATTGCGTGCGCGACGCCCTGCGGGCGGTCCGAGAACGGCCAGTCCGTCTGATCCTGGTATCCCCGGATTGCATTCGGCGGGACGACCTTCCCGGCGTCGCCGAGCTCGTGCGGGGATTCCCTGGCATCCCGACCGTTGCTGTCGTGTCCCGTCACGACGCCGAATCGAGTGAGCGGCTCCTGCAGTTGGGTGCTCACGGTGTGCGGAGCCTCTTCGATCTCAGCGGTCGTGAGGGGTGGCGACGACTTCGTGATCACGTCGCCCAACCGACCTCGCCCGCGGGAGCGTCCATCCTGACGAGGGTGCTTCCTGCCCTCGGCGAGACCACGCGAGACTGCCGGCAGTACTTCGAGATTCTGGTGCGCCTGGCCCCGAGCACGACAACGGTACGTGCCCTGACCCGGTGGATCGGGGTGCGCCCGAGCACATTCATGTCTCGATTCTTCCGCGCCGGGCTGCCGTCGCCAAAACGGTATCTCGCCGCGATGCGGCTCGTTTACGCGGCAGGGCTGTTGGAATCTCCCGGCCTTTCTATCGCCGACGTGGCCTATCAGCTCGAGTACTCGTCGCCGCAGAGCTTTGGTAGGCATCTGCGTGCTGCCATGGGTCTGACGGCTGGTGAGTTCCGTCGGCGGTTCCGTTTCCGCACAGCGCTCGATGATTTCGTCGCGCGGTTCGTGCTTCCCTTCCGACCGGCGCTGCGCACCTTCCATCCGCTGCAAAACGGAGTGGAGAGATTCGGACACGGTGTGTGGCGTGGTCGGAAGGGTCAGGCGCTCTCGAGCGAGGCCGGGGGGAGGGGCCGGCTCTCGGAGAGCTGAGGGGCGTCTGGGGACCACCGGCCAAGAACCTCTTGGAGGCGATTCACCAAACCGAGGAGCTCTCTGGAGGATTCCGCGAGAGCTTCTACCGCCGTTACCTGCTCGGACATCCCTTGCGCTGTCCGGTCTGCGTTATCGCAAGCTCGCTGGCTGATCTCCGATGTATACGAAAGCCGCTCCGCGAGTGTTTGCATTCGTTGGGCTTGCTCGCGCGACACCGTGGCGACATCGGCTACGCGGGCAGCGGCGTCACCTGCGCCGGCGTGAATGGCTTCCAGCGCGCGCCGTGCTTCACCAGCCACTTCCCCGACACCACGAACGCGTTCCTCGCCACTCGCCATGGCAACCGCGGTGGCCTCGATGCCGGCTCGCACCTCAGCGATGACGTCGGCGACCTCGTGTACCGAGCGAGCTGCTTGTGCGGCCAAGAGGCGCACCTCTTCCGCCACCGAGGCGAAGCCCTCACCGTGCTCCTCGGCACGCGCCGCCTCGATCGCCGCATTGAGGGCTAGGAGCCGTGTTTGTCGGGCGATGCGGCCGATGGCTTGTGCGAAGGCGCCCACTTTGTCTGAGAGGCTGCTGAGCTGGTGGACGCGCCCGGCTGTCGTGCGGACTTCTTCACCGATCGTGACCAGCACCTCGCTCGCCTTGGCTACCTGCGCACGACCCCGCTCCGCCATCTCCACCAGCTGCTGCGCGTCGCCCGCGAGGGATTCGGCGCTGTCCTTGAGGACCACGGCTGTCTCTGCGGCGCGCGCGCTGTCGTGTTGTTCCGTCTCCGCAACTGCGCGCTGCTCGGCCATGTCTCGTGCAAGCGTGGTCGTACTCCCCGTGATCGTGATGCCGGTGCCGACGATGCCGTCCGCCGTTCGAGCCGCGACGTCAGCGAGCACCCCCGCTTCCCTCGTGTCCTTTCGGAGCTCGGTCATCGCATTGGCGAGCTGGTCCATGAGCCGGTTCACCGTTGCCTCCAGTCGCCCCATCCGATCGGCACCAGCCACGTCGGCCCGGGTGCGCAGGTCGCCTTGGGTTGCTTGCTCCAGCACCCGTTGCGTGCCTTGCAGGCGACGGGAGAGGATGCGGGCGGCACGCACGAGACCTCCGGCGACGCCCAGGAACAGCCCGGCTTCGAGGACCGTGTCCACCAGGGGGCCGTCCTCGGCCGAGGGAAACGCCCACCGATGAGCGAAGGCGGAGAGCAGGTATCCCAGCGTTGCGGCCACAGCGAGCCATGCTGCCACTGGCCTGTCATCATCAATTGCGTAGGGAAGCACTGCCAGAAAGAAGAGCGCACTCAACCCTCGGGGTCCGTGGAGCGCGAGGATCACCGCGATGAGGACGATATCGAACCCTCCAGGCACGTAGAGGCTCCACTGCCCCGCCCACCGCCGTACGAGCCTGGGGAGAGAGAGCGCCGCGCCCGTCGCGATGCCGAGCGAGATGACGATGGTGGTGGGAGTGGCTGGAACGTGGCCGAGGAGGCGGCCGCCCCCCAGAATGAGGACACCAACCGACAGGATCGCGATCCGGCGGCCAGTTCCGAACCGAAGGGGTGCGTCCGGCGGGGTTGCCTGGGGATCTTCGGCGCCCGCATTCGTGGTCCTCACGCCAGGCTCCCCGGGTTGGGCGTTTCTCCGACGCCGAGTTCCGCGGCCGTGACGAGAGCTCGGACCGGGAAGCCGGCTTCCTCCAAGGCGCGCAATCCACCCTCATTCCGGTTTACCACTGCGAGCACTCCAACGATGATGGCATCTTCGACCAAGAGTGCGTCGACGGCCCGAAGGGTGGAACGGCCGGTCGTGAGGACGTCTTCGACGACAACGACCCGTCCGCCGACAGCGAAGCACCCCTCGATGCGCCGGGCCCTACCGTGCGCTTTCGCCTCCTTCCGGACCGTGAAGGCATCCAACGCGGGCGGCGAGTGGTGAGAGGCCAAGGCGATGGCATGGGCCACCGGGTCCGCTCCCAGAGTCATCCCGCCGACGAACTGGGCATCCCATGCAGCGTCACGAATCGTGGCCAGGCCCACCTCACCGATGAGCCGAAGGCCCTCCGCCGACATGGTCGTTCGCCTGGCATCGATGTAGTAATGGGAAGTCCGGCCCGAGGCCAGGACGAAACTGCCGAACTCGACGGAACGCTCCCGGAGGAGCTGAATCAGCTGGGAACGCCGGCGGCTCGCCGCCGCAGGCCGGGTACGCACAATTAGTAGTAGTGACTACAACTACTCATCCACGGCGCTCCCAGATCGACTTCAGCGCCCCCAGCACCCCACGCCGCTCATCCGTGTCCTGTCCGCGACCCTCCACGGCACGCATCACTTCGTCCGCCAACGCCCGCACTGAGGGCTGGCGATCCTTCGGGTCTCGCTCGAGGCCGCGCATCACCGCCGCTTCCAACCCGTTGCTGAACCTCACGCCCTTGACCGCTTCGTTCAGCGGCGTCGGTGGTTGTGTGAGCAGCTGCTGAAAGAGCTCTCGAGGTGACCGACCGGAGTGGGGGTGACGGCCCGCCAGCAGGTAGTAAGCGATGGTCGCAAGACTGTAGATATCAGCAGCCTCGTCGACGAGCTCGCCGGAAAGCGCTTCGGGTGCCACGTACTGGAGTGTCCCGACGAAGAACCCGGTGCGCGTCAAGCGCTGTGAGGGATCCATTTGGGCGTCCCGGGCGATCCCGAAGTCCAGGAGTTTGACCGTCCGGGTCTGCGTGTCGTAGATGATGTTCTCGGGCTTGAGATCCCGGTGGACGATGCCTTCAGCGTGTGAAGCAGTCAGTCCGTCAGCCAGCTGATCAATCACGTGAGCGACGACGTCGGAGGGCAGGCGCCCGATTCGCTCGGTGTATTGAGACAGGGGTTCGCCCTCCGCCCACTCCAGGGCGAGGTAGTGGAGGCCCTCTTCCTCGCCGTAATCGTGCGTTCCAACGACTGCCGGGTGCTCGACCCGGGATCCGTACCCCGCTTCACGTAGGAAGCGCTTGACTGCGGTCTCGTCGTTGCGCAGGCGCTGGCGGAGCACCTTCACGGCGCACTTGCCGTGCCGTGGGTGCTCGGCCCTATATACCGTGGCCGTACCGCCCTCGCCGACACGTTCCAAGAGCCGGTAGCCGTGGACGGTCCGCCCTGCCAGGTTCTCCTGCGTCATCATCGTGCGCGAAAGTAAGTGCTGCGCTTGAACCTCGGCAAGTCGTCACATAAGGTTCACGTAGGTGGAGCCTGGTGCGTGGGCTCCCGCCCCGGATCGTGCTCGTCCCTTTGGGCATGGGTGCGTCCACCATAATTCGGCCCGTCGCGTACGAGCAGCTCCCCTTCGCTTCCGTGAAACTGGGCAGGTGGGGTGGATGACGGACCGAGGCGACCGAACCTCACATTGGGCAGCCAGACGAGATCGTCGATGGCAGTGCCCGTCAAGCGAATGTCGGCGTGTCCAGCGCCGCGTTGCGGGACGTGTTGGAAGCGGACCATTTGCTATGATCGAACGGAAGTTCTTGTGGGTGAGCCTCCTGTCGGGTTTCGGCCTGCTGATGGCAGCGGCGGCTTCCCGGCAGGTGGCGTCAAACGGCCCCGGCGCTGACACCCAGTGGGCATGGCATACGGCGCAACGGCTTCGACCGGTGATCGACAATCGTCGTGCGACGCTCGATGAAATCCTCGATGCCGCCGAGGCCGAACTGGCCCTTGGCCGAACGCGTCGAGCCCGCGCACACCTCGAGCGTGTCGTCTCGACTTCCGCCCGGTCATTGAGCGCCAGGGCTCTCGGATTGTCTGCGGAGGTGCGATTCCGCGAGGGCGCCTTCCTGCAGGCAGGTGAGTTCTTTTCCCGGGCGGCGGAGCGAGCAGTCGGCGTACGCCGCGGAGTCTGGCGCGCGCGCGCGGGCGACGCGTTCGAGCGTGGCGGGCGGGCCGACGAAGCGATGGTGGCGTACGCTGCGGCTCGCCGCGCGCTTCCCACGGTCGAGGGTTGGATCGCGATCCGCGTCGCACGGCTCACACACAACCGTTCTCGTGCCCTTGCGCTGCTCGATCGGGCGTCCCGGACGGCAAATCGGCTGGCCGCTGTCGCACGCGGTGAGGTGTTTCTCAAGGTGGGGGATTCGGCGGGAGCGCGACGCAGCTTCGCGGCCGGAGGTGACGACACGATCGCGAGTAGGCTCGCCGTGCAACTCGGAGACTCGGGGGGTGCCCGCCGCCATGCATACGCGGCGCTGCGGTCGCGCGATACGGTGATGACGCGCGTGGGCCTCGAGATCGTCGAGGCCCACGCGCGGCCCACTACCCTAACGGAGCGGCTTGCGGTTGCAACGGCGATGCGGCGTCTGGGACGACACCGAGAAGCCGCACGAGTCGTCCAGGCAGCGGTCGCTGACGGTGACAGCTCCGCCGGCACGCTGTTGCTCTTGGGGGATCTGCTGGCGGACGCGGGCCAGCGCTCCCAGGCTCTGGAAGCATACGCCGAAGCCGCCGCGGGTAGCGGGGGCGAGGCAGAGGTTGCCAGCTACCGTCGGGCGCGCCTCTTGATCCGGATGGGGAACCGCAGCCGCGGCTACACATCGCTCCTCGAATTCGCCGAGGCCTCGCCGGAGCGGGCCGAGGCTCCTTTTGCCGTCTTCCTGGTGGCGGAAGCCCGGAGGCGGGCGGGCCGGCACCGTGAGGCGGACAGCCTCTATCGTAGCATTGGCGGCAGGTGGCCCCGAGACACGTATGCCGGTCGGGCGCGGCTGCATCTGGCGTCGGCGGCGCTGCAACGACGTGATACGGCCGAGGCAGAGGCTTGGTATCGGGCCGAGATTGCTGCGGGCGGTGCTCAGCGCTCGGCAGCTCAGTTCCTGGTTGGGCTGTTGCGGATGGCGGCCGGCGACGATCACGAGGCCAAGAACCTCTGGGCTCAACTCGCGCTGGTCGATTCTCTGGGCTACTACGGCACAGCAGCTCGCCGCGCGCTCGGGTTGCCCCCCATTCGCGTGCCGTCCACCGGTGCCCGGATGAGCTCCGTCAGCGTGCGCGTGGAGTTCCAGCGACTCGATGTCTTGCGGCAAGCCTTCCCCGAAAGCGATGAGGTGACTGAGTTCGTGCGCGCGCTCGTGACGCGGGAGGACCGCACCGTTTCCGAGCTCTTGGATGTCGCCGACGGTCTGATCGAGCGCGGTTGGATTTCCGAGGGGATCGGCCTTGGGTGGCAGGCGGCCAGGCAACACACGCTGCACGACCCCCGCGTGCTACGAATCATCTACCCGTGGCCACTTCGGGAGCTCATCGAAACGGAAGGCGCGAAATTCGCTGTCGACCCACACCTCCTGGCGGCACTGATTCGCCAGGAGTCCAGCTTCTTGGCCGGCGCCACATCGAGGGCCGGGGCCCGTGGGCTCATGCAGCTCATGCCCGGCACAGCTGCCCATGTCGCACGTCGCATCGGGGTCTCGTGGAATCGCGCCCTTCTTGGCGTGGCGGATGCCAATCTGCACGTTGGCGCGGCGCACCTCTCTGCTCTCCTTGGGCGTTACGACGGAGACTACGTTGCGGCGTTGGCGGCGTACAACGCCGGGGGCCGTCCGGTGTCGCGCTGGCTTCGATTCCCTGAGGCGGGCGATCCCTACCTCTTCGTCGAGCGTATCCCATACGTCGAGACCCGCAACTACGTGAAGGTCGTGCTGCGCAACCTCGAGCTCTATCGGGCTCTCTATCCGCGCACGACGCCGGCGCCAGTCGAGTCGCCGTGATGGGCGCGTGGCTGCGCCGCGGTTTGCACGCAGCCACCGCCGGCGTTCTCGTCGTCGCCGCGTTGCTCCCCTGGCACCAGTTCCGGGTGATTATCTGGGTCATTGCCCTGCTCACCTTGCTGCTCGATGCGGCCAGGTTGCTCGAACCAGGATTCCACCGGACACTCGCTCGACTGTTTCCCGTTTTTCGTCCACATGAATCGCGGCGACCGAGTGGTGCCGCCTGGCTGTGGCTGGGCTATGCCCTGGCCGTTCTGGCCCCGCCCTCTGCCGGGCGCGCCGGGATTCTCGTCGCAGCCCTTGCCGACCCCGTCGCGGCCATCGTCGGTGAGCGATTCGGGATGCCGTTGCGGAAGTCCATGCAAGGCAGTGTGGCGGGACTGGTTGTGGCTGCTGCGGCGTTGGCAGCTCTTCGGTTACCGCTGGCGGCCATCTTCACGGGAGCCATCGTCGCCACGCTCCTCGAGCGCTGGCCCGGTCCGTTCGATGACAACCTCCTTGTCGCGCCGGGGGTCGCCCTCGCTGTAACGATTGTCGTCTGAGGCCTCACCAGCTCGAATCGGCTAACTTCTCCCCATGGCACAGGCCCCGCCCGACGAATTCGAGAAACCCACACTCTTCCTGATCGATGGGTACGCCCTGATCTACCGGGCGTTTTTCGCCATGATCGGGCGACCCTTGCGCACGAGTCGTGGCGAGAACACGTCGGCAGTTTGGGGAGTAGCCAACTTCCTCCAGCGGCTCTTTGCGGAGCAGCATCCCACCCACGTCGCCTGGGTTCACGACTGCGGTACGTCGTTTCGGTCGGAAGTGTACGAAGATTACAAGGCGACGAGGGAAAAGCTCGACGAGGAGATGCAAGAGGACTTCGATCGCTCGGTCGAGCGCATCGGCGCACTGCTCAATGCCTATCGTGTGTCCCTCGTTGAGGTCGAGGGGTATGAGGCGGACGACGTCATTGGCACCTTGGCTAACCGAGCAGTGGAGCAGGGCTTCGCGGTGGTCATTGTCTCGGGAGACAAGGACTTCTATCAGCTCATTTCACCGAACGTCTCGCTCCTGAATCCGGGCCGCCGCGGTCCGGCTGCCGTGGAGGAGCAATGGGTGGACGCGTCAAACGCCCGCGAGCGAATGGGTGTCGCTCCGGAACGCGTGGTGGACTACCTGGCCCTTGTGGGGGATTCATCCGACAACGTGCCAGGTGTCAGGGGCGTTGGGGCGAAGACAGCTCGCCAGCTCATAGAGGAGTTCGATGATTTGGACAACATCCTCGCCCATGCGAACGAGCTGAAGAGCAAACGTGCTCGAGAGTCCTTGCAGACGCACGCCGACGACGCGCTGCTGAGCCGATCGCTGGTAACGATCCGCCGTGACGTACCGGTGGAGACCGACATGGAATCGTTGCGCGCGTCGGAGCCAGACCGCCGGACACTGCAACAGCTCTACGCAGAGCTGGAGTTCCACTCCCTGTTACCTGTCCTCGGCGAAGAACCTCCCGAGGAACCGGCCCTCGCTGTCCAGTTGGTCTCGACGCTCGATCAGCTGCAAGCCGTCGTGTCGGCGCTGCGGAGCGCAGACCTGCTCGCCCTGCACAGTGAGACCTCGATGCCCAACGCGCTCGGGTCCGAGCTCGTCGGTCTCTCCGTCGCGGTACCCGGAGGGCGCGCGTGGTATCTGCCGTTCGCGCATCAAGATGCGGACGCCGAGCTCGGCGCCGACCGACCGGTTCCCAACTTGCCAAGCCTCGCCGACCGGTCGATGCGCCCTCTCGTCGAAGTCTTGGAAGACCCCTCGGTTTCCAAGGTGGGGCACGACGTCAAACGTGACTGGCTGATCCTGCGGCGGTTGGGGGTGCGCCTGGCCGGCGCGGTGTCCGATACGGCGATAGTGAGCTTCCTTCTCGACCCGGGGCGGCGATCGCGATCTCTCGATGTCTTGGCGCTGGAGCACCTGGGCATGACGCTCACCCCCGAGTCGGCACTGCTGGGGAAGGGAAAGCGCATCCGGCCGTATCCGGAAGTCCATCCGCGGCGGGCTGCCGCGTACTGCGGCGCTCACGCCGATGTTGTTCTGCGTCTGCATGAGCACGGCAAGCCACGACTCGAGGAGCTCGGTCTCAGCGGTCTCCTCGAGAGCATCGAGCTCCCGTTGGTACGGGTACTGGTAGATATGGAATGGAGGGGAATCGGGATAGAGGCCGATTGTTTCGCGACGCTCTCCCGTGAGTTCGGCACCCAATTGGTGGAGATCGAGCGCGCGATCCATCGCGAAGCGGGTATCGATTTCAACATCAACAGCACACCGCAGCTACGGCACGTTCTCTTCGAGAAGCTGAACCTTCCCGTAGTCAAGAAGACAAAGACCGGTCCGTCCGCGGACGCGGAAGTGCTCGCACAGCTCGCCGACCTGGGCTTCGAGGTACCGCGGCTCTTGCTGGAGTATCGCGAGCTGAGCAAGCTCCAATCCACCTACGTCGACGTCCTGCCTCAGAGTGCGGATGCTGAGACGGGGCGGATACACACGAGGTTCAACCAGATGGGCGCGTCCACGGGGCGCCTCTCTTCGTCGGACCCCAACCTCCAAAACATTCCGGTGCGGACGGCGAGAGGGCAACGGATCCGGCAATGCTTCGTCCCCGCCGCGGGCAAGCTGTTCATCGTAGCGGACTACTCGCAGATCGAGCTTCGCGTGCTGGCCCACCTGTCACAGGATCCGGCGTTCATCGGAGCGTTCCGCCGCGGGGGTGACATTCACCGGGAAACGGCGGCCATCATCTTCGATGTGGCGGTCGACGCCGTCACGGCGGAGATGCGCGCCCGGGCCAAGACCATTAATTTCGCCACGATCTATGGGCAGGGCCCGTTTGCCCTGAGCCGTCAGCTGGGGATCACACAGACCGAGGCTCGTTCGTTCATCCAGCTCTATTTCGAACGGTTCGCCGGGGTGCGACAATTCCTCGATGCGACCATCGGCCGGGCCAAGAAACAGGGGTATGTCGAGACGCTGTTTGGGCGGCGGCGCTACATTCCAGAGCTCAAGGATCCGAATTTCAGCGTGCGAGCGTTCGGAGAGCGGACGGCTATGAATTCTCCGATCCAGGGATCGGCGGCCGATCTCATCAAGGTGGCGATGGTGGGGCTGCACCGGGCGTTGGCAGAGGCTGGACTCGAGAGCGAAATCCTGTTGCAGGTCCACGACGAGTTGCTGATAGAGGCCCCGATCCAGGAGGTCGATCGTGCGAGGGGCATCGTGCGCCGGCAGATGGAAGAAGCCGCGGATCTCCGCGTGCCGTTGGTGGTCGACGTGGGAGTCGGCTCCAACTGGCTTGATGCAAAGCACTGAAGTCGGTCCGTGGTGCCCGAGTGCGCTCGGTTGTGCGTGATCATGGTGGAACGGGGTTTGCAGCTCACCATAACAGAGAGCCATGAGGAACCGAGAAGGTTTCACGTTCGTCGAACTGATGATCGTGATGACGATCATGGGGCTCCTCGCGTCCATCGCCCTGAATCGGATGTCTGGGACACGAGATCGGTCGTTCGTAGCGACGATGAGATCGGACCTGCGCAACCTCGCCCTCGCCCAAGAATCCTATTTCTACGATTCGGACATCTACAGCTCAGACCTCTCCACCCTCGAGGATCGTGGCTTCGGCGTCGCCCCCGGCGTGAGCCTCACGATGAACGAGGCAACGGTCATCGGGTGGTCCGCGACGGCCAGCCACGCCAATACGGCGGTCCGCTGTTACGTGTACGTCGGGCTCGCCGCACCGGTGGGGTCGGCGACTCGCGAAGGGGAGATCAGCTGTAGCTGAGCCGGTTTGGCGCGAGTTCGCCCGGAGGCGGGACGGCATGCTGCACGCGCTCGAAGGAGGGCTGTGGCTGCACCGCTTTGTTCTTGTGGGCGAACGCTGGGCTCACCTGGTGTCTTCAGACCGTGATGCCCTCCTCCTGGCGGGGGCACAGCTAGGCATGCGTGCCGAGTGGTTGCAGTACAAGGCGCTCAAGCACCCCCGGACTGGCGAACGTGTCGAGGCGTGGCACTGGGATCTGAGGGGACCGCGCTTGGCCCTGGCTGTTCGCCTTGCCGCTCCTCGGGCTCCGGCTGGAAGCTTCGAGGAACGACCTCACGTGTAAACTCTTGTGCCGTCCGCACACCAGGCCACCAGTTCCACCGTCCCGCGATGTGCATGATTGCGGGAACGAGCACCATTCGAATCAATGTGGCGTCCAGCAGCACCGCCAATCCCAGGGCGAATCCCAAGAACTGCGCTGCGAGCACGCCGGAGAACGTGAAGGCCCAGAAGACGATGATCATGATAGCGGCCGCACTCGTGATCACCGACGCCGTCGCGGTGAGTCCCTCCATTGTTGCCTGGTCATTACGACGAGATCGATCGAACGCCTCTTTCATACGGGAGAGGAGAAAGACCTCGTAATCCATGCTCAGGCCGAACACGACGGCGAACACCAGCACAGGCACCACGACGTAGATCGCTTCGGTTGGTCCGTCCAACCTAAAGAGCGCCGCTCCCCATCCGTATTGAAAGACCAGGACCGTGATCCCGAACGTCCCTGCGACAGAGAGGCAGTTCATCACGACGGCCTTGACGGGCACCAGGATGGACTTGAAGGCGATGAACAGCATCACCGCCGTCGTGATCAGCACGAGGGCGATCACAAAGGGAAATACCAGAAGCAACGCGTGTTGGAGATCCACGCTAGAGGCCGCGAATCCCCCTACCACGACTTCCACGGTGTCGAGACCTCGAATGCCGCTGTCGACTAGTTCCCGAATGCGGCGCACGGTGGCCATCGAGCCGGTAAGCGAGGTCGTGTCGGCGAGCAGCACGTCCATGAGCGCGGTCCCAGCGTCCTCCGACAGATACGCGGAGAAGAAGTCGGGAGCGCGCGCTCGGGCCCTGTCGATGTCACTGTAGAACATCGTGAGACGTAAGGCGGAGATCCCGGGCTGCACGTCGACGGCACTTCGCACCTGAGCGACTCGCGGATCGGCACGAATGGAATCCGAGAGCCGCTTGAATCCGCGGATGAAACGTGAGCTGACGATCTTCTGGTCCTGCGGTGCCCGAAGCACCACACGCACGGGTTGGAGCGCACCCCGGGCGCCGATGTGGTCCAACGCATCCATGCCGGCGCTGGACTCGGTTTTCGTCGGGAACCAGCCGGATCTCGGAAGGCCGATCTCGATCTTGGTGAGAGGGAACGTGATGAGGGCCACGATGGTCCCGCCCAGAGCGACGGCTCGCCACGGATGATGGCCCAGCCATCGGGCCCATCGCTCCCACCCGGTTGGCTGGTGATACCACGAAAGCCGCTTGGCAAGCCACCGCGGGATGTCGATCGCCCGTCCAATGATTGACAGCACCGCCGGGAGGAGCGTCACCGCCAGCAACACCGCAACGGTCACGACGAAGATCCCACCGAGGCCCACGGAGCGCGTCTCCGTTACGGGCGTGATCAACAGTGACGCGAACCCGACGACCACGGTGAGCCCGCTGGTCACGACGGCCTTGCCGGCGGTCGTGATGGCTCGCTCGGCAGCATCGCGTCTGCTCCAGCCGCGATTCAGCTCCTCGCGGAACCGGGTGACCATCAACAACGAGTAGTCAATCCCGACCCCGAGCCCGACCATGGTGATGATGGTCAGCACAAACACCGACATCGGATAGAACGAGGCCATGACCTGCACGAGGGCCAGTGAGCAGGTGATGGCAAAGACCCCGATCAGCAGCGGAAGAAGCGCCGCCACCAAGGCCCCAAACGCCAGGATCAACACGATAGCCGCGAACGGGAGCGCGTTGCGTTCGCTGCGCTCGGCGTCGTGCTTGCTCACGGTCCGGATGTCGTAGTCCAGGGCAGGACCGCCGGTGACGTTCACCTCGTACGCGTCTCCACCTGAGAGCCGGGCCACCGTACTGTGGATCGCATCGCGGAAGCTGGGGACATAGTCGGTGCCGGGCCGGTCGGACTCCGTCTCCACCGCGGCGACGAAAAACGTCGTTTGCTGGTCATCGCTCACCAAGCTTGAATCCCGAGTGTCCAAGAATGAGACCACGCGCGTGATGTACGGCTCGGCGAGGGCGCCGCTAGTGAGCGAATCGAGAAGGGCGGCGTATTCCGGGGCGTCGACAGTACTCGGGCCGCTGATCGTGACGGCGAAAAACTCACCAATGGGCTGGGCGAACGACCCGCGGATCAGCTCGTGGGCTCGTCGGGAATCCGACTCGTAGAGGGACTGGCCCTGGACCTCCAGCGCCTGGTCGATTCGGGATGCACGAGGGATCGCCAACGCCGCAACGAGCACCCAGAAGCCGACGATGGGCAGGCGAAATCGGACGATCGCACGAGCCGGCGGCGAAATCACGCCTGCTCTCCGATTCCCGCCCCTGCTGGTCCGAATTGTGCGGTATGTCCTGCTGACATCAGTGGATGCGACTCGGTCGCCCAAAGGTCCGGTAGAAGTGACAAGTGCCGCAAATGATAGAACTTAAACCGCTTCCGTGCCAGGCTTGGATCGCAACGCGACGGCTGCGCGTTTTTGCAGTTAGGAGACCATGCGCGCCGCCCGTTTAGCCGCAATCGTCGCGATTCTCGCCGCGGTGGCACTCTACGCCGCGTGCGAGCGGCCCTCCGGCACTCCCATCCTACTGCCCCTGGTCGGATGGGAGGGGCAGGCTTCGGCCGGTGGCACGCTCGATCTCGACAGCGCACGGGCCGAGCGGCAGCGGATCCTCACGCAGATAAGCCAGTCGGATACGTATCTCCCGACGATGCTCGGTCAGGCCGATTCGATGTTGCGCCGCTGGCAGCAACGCCTCACCCATCCCCTATCGGTGTATCTCACTGCCACTGCCGTTGCCGGGCAAACGCCTGCCCACCAACAGGCGGTGCGGGATGCGTTCGGCCGTTGGGGACGGGTCGCCGGCATCCCTGTACAGTTCGCCATCACCCCTGATTCATCCCGAGCGGATGTCATCGTCCATTGGGTCCGCACCTTTCCGGTGCGTCGCGCAGGACAGGCGGATGTCGTATGGAACCGGGATGGATGGCTCATCAAAGCCACGCTCACGCTCGCAACCCACACGTCGGACGGAGATGCGCTTTCGGCGGACGCCGTCTACACGGTGGCACTCCATGAGATTGGGCATGTGTTGGGACTCGGTCACTCAGACATGCCCGAAGACGTGATGTATCCCACCACCTCGGTCCACGACCTGACCTTCCGCGACCGTCACACCGCTCGCTTGCTCTACGGGCTGCCTCCCGGCTCCCTTCGAGCGCCGCAACGCACCCGCTAACGGTCCTTTCCTCCTAATCGTCCCTGATCGACCGCCCGTGCGATGAGCGCGGCGTACTCCGCATAACGGCGAAGGCCGCTGAGGGGGAACACCGCCGACCATTCGTCCGCCGGGTGGTGGTAGTGATCCCAACGCCGGCGAAGGGCGTCGGAGCTGTCGGCCGTGAGGCCGTCATAGGAGCCGGGACCCGGGATGATGAGCACCGCGGGTATTCCCCGACTGACGAAGGGGTAGAAGTCCGAAACGGGACGGGGTCGAGATGTCGTGGCCGACCACCCCCACTCGCTGGCCACGCGAATACCGAGCTTCCCCAAGGCGGTGCTATCTCCGCCAGCGAGCTCCCAGCTCGTGGGTGGTGCTGGCGGCGCACCCGCGTCGAGAGTGATAACCGCCACGGTGCGATCGAGTGGCCAAGGCGCTCGTGAGACGTAGGAATCGGCACCGAGGAGCCCCCGCTCCTCGCCGGTAAGGAAGAGGAAGAGCACGGCATGACGAAACGGTGTGGTCGAGTCATGACGGAACGCTTGGGCGAGTGCGAGTAGCATGCTCACCCCGGCGGCGTTGTCGGAGAAGCCATTGTAGACGGAGTCGCCGGCCGCATCGGCTGGCCCCACGCCGAGGTGATCGTAGTGAGCTGCGAAGACAATGAGCGAGTCCGCAGCGGGACCGCCGCGACTTTCGAGCAGACACAGCACGTTCCGATCCTCTACTTGAGTTCGGTGCCTGGCGATTCGAACGGTGATTTCGAAGCCCAGCCAAGAGGGGGTCAGACGCGGGTCGATGGGCCCGCCTGCTCGTGCCAGTGCCAGTGTGGCAGCCGCCCCGGCTACAACCGACGGAAGACGTGGGAGGTAGGACGACGCGATGGTGGAGTCGGCAAGGTACAGTCGCCGATCCCCAAGGTGCTCGCGTACGCCTCGAAAGCTCGTGGTGTCGGGAATCAGTTGAACGAGGCCCGCAGCACCGCGACCCCCCAGGATGTTTGCTGTGGCGCCGCTGACGGTACCCAGGGTAATGGCGACGGCGCCATGAAGGTCCAGGTCGACCGGCAGGCCGCGCTCCACCCGCTCGGCGGGCCCGAGGTACAGAGCTGGCCCACGGAAATCCTCCGGCGTGCGCCCGTCCCCCAGGTGGGGCACCACGTCGGGGTAGCGGACCAGCAGATGTCGATCGGCGGTCCCGACTTGGAGGGAGGTCTCCGGGAGGATGCGGGCTTCTTCGATCGCGACGGTTTGATAAAAGGAGGTTCCGAGAGGTCGAAGGCCCAGGTTCTCGCACACGCTGGCCAAGTAAAGGGCTGCGAGACGGGCACCCGGGGACGCCGTATCTCGACCCTGCAGCCGATCGTGCGAGAGGTAATAGCTGTGACCGCGGAGCGCGAGGGTGTCGATCGCCGTCGCTTGGGCGTGTGCCGTACGATTGTCCGCGAGGAGCGGTGCAAAAGCGACCGCCAGGGCCACAATCGCTCTCGAAGTGCCTTGCGTCGACAGTGGCGCAACCGCCCAGGCGACGGCTTTCAACGGGCCCTGTGACACGCTACACTGAAACGAGGTTTCGGAGGAACCATACCTTTATGGCCGTGAGACTCACTGGAAGTACTCAGGTACGGTAGAGAAAGGTCCGTCCATGACTCCCTTGGCCGGTCTCGTGCTGCTCGCGCAGGTGGTGGCCGTGGCACAGATCGACAGCGCCATGAACGATGGAATGCGCCGTGGTGTCTTTCCGGGAGCCGTGGTTGCCGTCGGAACGGCGGACACGGTTCTCCTCTGCAAGGGGTACGGGCACTTCACGTGGTCATCCGCGAGCCGAGTACCGGATCCCGACAGTACGCTGTTTGATCTGGCCTCCCTCACCAAAGTCGTCGCCACGGCACCCGCCGTGATGCGTCTCGTGGACACCGGGCGCCTCGAGCTGGACCGGTCTGTGCAGACGTATCTTCCGGAGTTTCAGGGGCAGGGGAAAGCACGTGTTACCGTTCGTCACCTTCTTCAACACCGATCGGGCCTCCGGGCCTTCCTACCACTCAACGAGCTGACCTCGTCGGCTGACGAGGCCAGAGGACGCGTCCTAGAGGAGCCGCTCCGTTGGGCGCCTGCATCCCGCGTCGTGTACTCTGATCTCAATGCGATGTTGCTCGGATGGATCGTCGAGAGCGTCTCGGGCCTACCCCTGGACTCCTTCGTTGCAACGCAGGTGCTTCGACCGATGGGGCTGCGGCAAACGCAGTTCATGCCGCCGCGGGCTCTCCGGAATCGCATTCCCCCTGTCGGTCTGTGGCGAGGGCATGCGATCGCCGGTGAGCTTCACGACCAGAACGCGGTTCGGCTGGGGGGCGTCTCGGGTCACGCGGGGCTGTACGCCACCGGGGCCGATCTGGCTCGTTACGCGCAGCTGCTCCTGCGGCGAGGCCGCACGGCCGACGGGCGTAGAGTCTTTTCGGAGCGCTCCATAGCGGAGTTCACGCAGCGAGGGCCTGGACATCGGGCGCTGGGATGGGAGATGAATGACACGAGCTCCAGCGACAATACCGGTACGTTCTTGAGCGCGGAGGCGTTCGGTCACGGGGGATATACAGGTACGTCGATCTGGATCGATCCGACGCTCGATCTGTTTGTGGTCATTCTGACGAACCGTGTCTTCGCGCCGCGGACACGGCGCTCGATCTCCCAGCTGAAACGGGTCCGCGCTGACGTGGCTGAGGCGGGGGTCCGACTTCGCGACGAGACATGTCGTGGGCGGAGATCCTCGCAGGCGGGCCGGCTTCCGTGCCCGTAGCCGGCCGGGTTGGCACGGTGGCCGCGGGCCTCCGGGCGCCGGTCCTGATCTATGACGGCAGCTGCGGATTCTGCCGCAAATGGGTGACGCTCGCCAAGAAGTTGGATCGGCGAAACGCGGTTCGCTTCCTTCCATTCCAGGACGGCGACGCCCCTGTTGTGTCCGGCCAAGAACGGAACAGTCTGGAGCAAGCGGCACACCTCGTGCGGCCGGACGGTGCGGTGTTCGCTGGTGCGGCGGCGCTGCGAGAGTTCTTCCGATATGTTCCCGGCGGTTTGGTCGTGCGAGGCATGCTCGGCATTCCCGGTGTCATGGCCCTCGCCGAGCGGGTCTACGCGTGGGTCGCGAAGAGCTGGGGACCGGTACCTTGAGCCATCCTTTTCGCCTCCGTTCCGTCTCGCTACCTTACAACCATGCCAGAAGAGCAAATGGGCCAGAATCCGGAGGATGCGAAGCAGCCAGAAGCGGCCACCCTGGATGAGGCCGCCGTGCGCAATGCGCTGCGTCGGGTCAAGGACCCCGAAGCCGGGATGAGTATCGTCGACCTTGGGCTCGTCTACGACATCGAGATCGAGGATCGGAAAGTCGATGTGAAGATGACGCTTACGTCACCCGGGTGTCCGGCCGGAGGGCAGATACTGGGCGAGTCCGAACAGGTCGTTCGAGCTCTCGATGGCGTGGACGATGTTCAGATCGAGCTGGTGTGGGAGCCCTTCTGGACGCCGGAGCGGATCGACCCAAAGGTCCGCGCCTTCCTCGGTTTCTGACGGGAGCCCGTCCCGGCGTTCAGTCATCCGCCCACCGCCTTCAACAGCTCGGCGTCCCCCAGGAGCTCGCGCTGCCACGTTCGGAGTTCCGGGATTCGTGCGATCTCCTCGGCCGTTGCTGGCGGAGTACGCGCGAGAGCCTGCAGCGTCCCGTTGGGGCACACCAGACCGGGGTCCATCGCGATCTCCTTCGCGCGCTCGTTCCGGAGCTGCTTGAGACGCTCCAGGCGCTGGTCGTACGCGGGGTCGGCCGGGCTTCTCACGCGGCGCTGAATCGTCGGAAGCTCACCCTTCGACACACCCATTCCTTCATCCACTGCCTCGAGAATGGCGATGCCGTATCGCCGCACCAATGAGGGTGGCATGCTGGGGGTCGCACCGAGGGCTTCCAAATCGCGGGGTGCTGCCCGGGCGATAGCGAGGAGCGCGTCGTTCCCAAGGACCCGGAAGGGTGCTCGATCGAGTGCGCGGGCCGTGTCATCGCGCCACCGGTAGACAGCGCGCAAGACCGCTCGGGTCCGCGGATCCCGCAATCCCTTGGCCCCCCGAATCCGCAGATAGGCGTCCAGGTCATCTCCAGATGGCCCCGTCCAACGTACGGCTTCGAGACGGCGAAACTCCTCTTGTGCCCAACCCAGCCGTCCCAGCTGCCGCAGCCGCTCTTCGAGCCGATCCCTGAGTGCGGGAAGGTACCGAGTGTCCTCGGCAGCGTAGATCAACATGTCAGCGGACAGTGGGCGGCGGGACCAGTCTGCCCGTTGCAGCTTCTTATTGAGATTCACCTGGAAATATTTCTGGAGCAGCGCTCCCAATCCGACGGCGGGCTCTCCGGCCAGCTGGGCGGCGATTCGTGTGTCGAACAGCCGCCGCGCCGTGAACCCGTAGTCCCGATCGAGAATCCGCAGGTCATAGTCGGCATCGTGCAATATCACCTCGACTGCAGCATCAGCCAGGCGCTGGCTCAGCGGTATCAGATCGTTTACTGCGAGGGGATCGATCAGCACCGTCTCGTCGTCCGTGCTGATCTGAATCAGGTACACCCGATCCACGTAACGGTGGAACGAGGCCGCCTCTGTATCGAGGGCCAGTCGCGGCGCTCCTGCCAACCTGGCAGTTAGCGCCTCGAGCTGTGCCTGATCTGTGATGAGCTCATCTGGCCCGCGCGGCTCTGGGTCCGACCGTGTTCCCTTTGACATTTGAAGCATCGCACTTCATAAAGTTGTCAACATCACTGTCGAGACGGTGTGGAAAACTGCATCGGGATCTGGGGCCGTGTCCCAAACTGAACCATACTGTCGAAATACTTTCGCAATACTGTTGCGAAGCTGTCTCTGATGTCCCTGACATGCTCGCTTTATGCCTAGCCTGTCCCGGTTCCCATGCGAAAGCTAACTTATGCAACGCTCCTCCACTTGTCTCCGTCCGGAGAAGGACAGTCATAGACACGCCGCGCGAGCCCCCGAGCCGTCTCTCTCGGCGGTTGTCCCAGCCCGGCGGCACCCGCGTGCTGTCGGTACGCGGCGTTGAGACAGTCGTGGACCTTCAGGGGAATGGTCCAGCATTGCTCCTCGTCCACGGTTTCCCCCTCGATCGAACCATGTGGCGGCCCCTGTCGTCGGTGTTGATTGGGCGGCTTCGGATCGCGCCGGACCTGCGCGTGGTGAGCGACCGACTGGATGACTCGGGCGCAGCGGGCATGGGCGTCCTGGCCGATGACCTGGCAGCTCTCCTCGACGCACTCGAGGTGGAGCGAGCCGTCGTCTGCGGACACTCGATGGGTGGGTACGTGGCCTTCGAGATGCTCCGCCGCCATTCCGACCGCTTGAGCGGTCTCATTCTCTGCCATACTCGAGCAGCGGCGGATTCAGCCGAAGCCAGGGAGGCCCGCGACGAGTTGGCAGGCCTGGTGCGCGACCTTGGGACTCCCTCGGTTGTCGAGCGGATGTTGCCAAAGCTCCTCGCCCCGAGTTCGCTCGAGACGCTCCCCCAAGTGGTCGAACACGTCGAGGCGATGATCGGTCGCAACCACACGGACGGGATCATAGCCGCCCTCAGCGCGATGAAGCACCGTGCCGATTCGACGGGGCTGTTGCCGACCATCGGGAAGCAAACACTGGTAGTGGCGGGAGCTCAGGACCAGCTCATTCCCGTCGCACAGTCCCGCACCATGGCTGCGGCGATACCGGGCGCACAGTTCACCGTCATTCCGGAAGCGGGGCATCTCGCCCCGTTGGAGCAGCCCGTGGCCACAAGTCTCGTGATCGGTGGGTTTCTCGAATCGCTGCACTGATGGCATCTCCGTCTCGCGTGCCCGGCCAACCCACCGCCCTCCCCGTGTCGCTGACGGTGAACGGGGAGCGGCATAAATGGATGCTCGATCCACGCGTAACCTTGCTCGACGTCTTGCGGGATCATCTGTCACTCACCGGAGCGAAGCGAGGCTGCGAGCGCGGCGAGTGCGGGGCGTGCACCGTCCTGATCAACGGTCGGCCCGTGTATGCCTGCATCGCGCTTGCGTGCACCTGCGCCGGCACGCGGGTCACGACGATCGAGGGTCTCAGTCGAGGAGGGCGCTTGCATCCGATGCAAAGGGCCTTCCTCGAAGCGGACGCCATCCAGTGCGGCTTCTGCACACCCGGGCAGATCCTCTCAGCCATTGCGCTCCTCGAACACCATCTCCGACCGACGCAGGCACAGATCGCGGAAGCGATGAGCGGCAATCTCTGCCGGTGCGGCACGTACCCCAAGATCGTCCGCGCTATCCGGATAGCTGCTAGAGGACGGAAACAACGATGACAACGGTCGATCGCGATCGGACGCTATTCGTGGTCACGACCGTGGAGATTGAGGGTCGGGAAGAGGAGAGTGTCGTGCAAGTCCCGGCGTTCGAGCCGACCCCTTGGAGCCCCCGAGCACGGCTCGACCACGTCGGAGCTGGTGTGGTTCGTGTTGACGGGCACGCAAAGGTCACCGGTGCGGCTCGATACACGGTAGACATACAACTTCCTGGGATGCTGTTCGCCCGCGTGCTGCGAGCCCCAATTGCCAGAGGGGGCGTCTCGCGGCTGGACGCGAGCGCCGCTCGGGCGATTCCTGGTGTGCACGCTGTCCTCATGGGACGGGACATCCCGTCCATACCGTGGACCCAGGGTGCGCCCCTACTGGGGACCCGGATTCTGTATCCAGGGCAACCCGTTGCGGTGGTGGCGGCCGACTCCTGGGCGGCAGCCGATGCTGCCACGCATGCGATTCTCGCCCGATGGTCGGCTCGAGAGCACGCGGTTGGCATACCCGATCCCTCTGGCCGACCCCGGCGCCTCAGGGGAGCGCCTGCTCCTCCCACTTCCAGGCGGGAGCGCCGTGGGAACGTCGCACGGGCCATCCGCACTGCGCCCGTCGTACTGACTAAGACGTATCGCGTGTCGCCGGTCGTGCACCAAGCCCTCGAACCGCACGGTTCGGTCGTGTGGTGGCAGGGAGATCGGGTGACCGTGTACGACTCCACCCAGGGGATCTTCCGCGTGCGCGGCCAGCTTGCCGAGCATCTCGGCCTCCGCAGCTCCCAAATCCGTGTGGTCTCGGAGTTCATGGGTGGCGGATTCGGCGCAAAAAACGATTGCGGCTCATACACGGTGCTGGCCGCCCTTCTCTCCAAGAAGACCCGCAGGCCCGTGCAACTGGTGCTCGATAGAAAAGAGGTGGTCCTCGACACTGGCCACCGACCCGAGACCCTGATGCGTCTGACGTTGGCGACGGGGCGGGAGGGCGCTCTGGCAGCGATCGATTTCGAGGGGTGGGTCGCTCTGGGGGCCGACGGCTGGGTAGGGGGGCCGGGCCAGTTGATGCACCGGATGTATCGCTGCCCGAACGTCCGGACCGTCGAGCATTTCCTCTACACCAACACTGGCCCCATGAGCGCATTTCGAGCGCCCTTCTACGTGGAAGGAGCGTTTGCGCTGGAAAGCGCAATGGATCTGGTCGCCCGACGGCTGGGAATCGATCCCATCGACTTTCGGCAACGCAACCTCGCCAGCGCCGATCAGGAGCGGAGCCGTCCCTACTCAACCAATGGACTGTCCGCCTGCTACACCGACGTCGCACGTCGCATTGGATGGTCGAAGGCACGAAAGACCTCCAAGGCTCCCACTAGACGCGTGGTTCGAGGCCTGGGTATCGCCGCACAGGTATGGGGTGCGGGTGGAGGACCGCCGGCGTACGCGGAAGTACGCATCAATCGGGACGCAACGGCGCTCGTGGCGACCGGAACGCAGGATCTCGGTACCGGGTCCCGAACCATCCTCGGGCAAATAGCCGCGGAGGTCCTGGGTCTGGACCTGGAGGACGTGCGGGTTGTACTGGGCGACACCGATGCCGGACCGTACGCGGCCAATTCCTGGGGGAGCATGACCACTGCGTCAGTGGGCCCGGCGGTCCGCACGGCGGCGGCGGACGCACGGCGCCAGCTCTGCGAGGTTGCCGCCACGCTCCTCGGCGCTAGCGCAGACCGTCTGACGCTCCGCCGCGGTCGTGTCCGCGTCGGTGGCGGGCGTAAGTCGATTGCTCTTCGGCGCGTGACGGAACACCTCGGCAACGTCATGATCGTCGGTCGGGGCCATCGTGGGCCGAACCCCGAAAGCGTGACGGTCGCGAGCTTCGGCGCGCAGGCCGTGGAGGTGGAGGTGGACCTGGACACTGGCGTGGTACACGTGCTCCGGATCGTCGCCGCGCATGATTGCGGCCGGACGGTCAACCCCGCGCTGGCGGAGAGCCAATTGCATGGTGGGATCATTCAAGGGCTCGGGTACGCGCTCTGCGAGCGGCTCGTTCAAGATCCCCGAACCGGCGCGGTGCTCAACGCCGGACTCCACGACTACAAGATTCCGACGATGGCAGACATGCCCACGATCGATGCGCGCGTGATCTCGAGTGGCGATCCCATGGCGAACCACATCGGCGTCAAGGGGCTTGCCGAGCCCCCCATTATTCCTACCGCACCGGCCATCGCCAACGCGGTGTACGACGCGCTAGGAGTGCAGCCCACGGCCCTGCCTCTCACGCCTGCGCGGGTGCTGCAGCTGATCAAGAAACGTCGGACACGACGTCGCTGAGGTTTCCGGGCCCGGTCGATCCGTCGTAAGTTTCGGGGTATGTCTGCCAACGTTTCGTACCCGTTTCTCTTGCTGGTGCGTATCGCGCCTGAGATCGCCACAAAAGCGAAGCGGACCCGTCAGCGTTTCCTCCGACGACTGGCTGAGAACATGCGCGACGCGCTCGAGTCGGCCGGTGTTGGGAATCGTGTCGATCAGCGCTGGAGCCGTCTCCTCGTGGAAGCGTCGGATGGCTCAGCGCTGCGGCGAGTCGCGTCGGTGTTCGGGGTGAGTTCCGTCTCGGTGGTCGATGCGAGACTGCCTGCGAACCTCACCGAAATCGTGCGGACCGGAGAGAGCCTGTACCGTGAACGCGTACAGGGAAAGACGTTCGCCGTCGATGCGCGACGCGACGGCAAGTATGCGTTCTCCTCTCAGGACATCAAGGTGGAGTTGGGCCGCGCCCTCAATGCGGTGGGAACGGTGGACCTGAACGCCCCCGATGTCACGGTGTCGGTGGAGGTGCGAGATGGCGAAGCGTTCCTCTACAGTGGGCGCGTACCGGGAGTGGGTGGGCTCCCTCTCGGGGTCCAGGGCGGGGCAGTCTGTCTGCTGTCGGGTGGCTACGACTCAGCGGTGGCGGCCTGGCTCATGCTCAAACGAGGGATCTCCCTCGACTATGTGTTCTGCAACGTTGCAGGCGATGCCTACGAGCGCTCGGTGCTGTCCGTGGGCAAGATCCTCGCGGATGCATGGGGCTTCGGAGACCGGCAGAGCGTGCACGTTGTGAAGTTCAACGAAGTGGTGGGAAATCTCCGCGAAGCAGTCCAGCCGCGCTACTGGCAAGTGGTCCTCAAGCGGCTCATGTATCGGGCGGCTGAGGGCGTGGCCACAGAATTGGGTGCGGAAGCCATCGTAACGGGTGAGTCGCTGGGACAAGTGTCTTCGCAGACGCTAGGCAATCTGCGAGCTATCGACGGTGTGAGCCAGCTTCCCGTCTTCCGACCACTTCTGGGGATGGACAAGAGCGAGATCATCGCGTTGGCCGAACGGGTCGGCACGGCGGCGGTGAGTGCGCACATTCGCGAGTATTGTGCGATTCTGCCAGACCGTCCCGTTACCCATGCCAGCCCCCGGGCTGCCGAGGCCGAAGAGTCGAAGCTCGACCTGACGGTGCTCGAGCGAGCCGTTGTAGACCGCAAGGTGATCGACCTGTGGAGCCTCGAGGCGGTCGATCTGGTCCGCAACTACGTCTTCGTGACCGAAATCCCTGACGGAGCAATCGTGCTGGACTGCCGGGAGCCTCATCACTATCGAGCATGGCACTATCCCGGTGCCGAGAGATGGAACATCGATGAGCTCGGGCGCAGGTACAGGGAGCTCGATAAGACGCGTACGTATGTACTCTATTGCACGTACGGGACCCAGACGGCTTACGTGGCGGAATTCATGCAACACAACGGATACGAAGCGTATTCATTCCAAGGAGGTGTTCGTGGGATGATGCGGTATGCTCACGAGCGGGACCGAACGCCAAACACCCGACCCATCGCCGCCCGACGCTGAGTGTGAATCGGCGTAGTCACTGTTGGTACTCGAGATGCGTGCGCCGTATGGGCGGTGCGATGGCGCACTCTTCCCGTCTGCCCCTTGTGCTCCAGCCCAGGGCCGGCCGGCCCTTCCCGACGGCGGGAAGGGTCCTGGTGTGCCGTTCCCACGGCAAATGAGTGGCTGAGCGGCGGGTTTCAGCTTGCGATCCTTCCGTTACGCGACCGCGCGATCGTTTGCCGAGGCTGTCTCCTTACTGGGTCCCGATGCAGTTCCGCTAGCCGGTGGGACCGACCTGGTGCCGCTCATGCAAGAACGGCTCGTCCAGCCCAGGCTGCTGGTCGACGTCCGTCGAATTGCAGGTAGTGCCGACGTGGAGGTGACGCGTCAAAAGGGCGCTAGCATCGGCGCGATGACAACGCTGGCTGAGCTCACGGGTCATCCGGCTCTCAAACGGCTTTATCCGGCACTCATCAAGGCATGCAGCCGGGTTGGAACCGCGCAGATCCGGAACGTGGCAACTCTCGGCGGGAATCTCTGTCAACGGCCCCGATGCTGGTACTATCGAAGCGGCGTCCGTTGCCTGAAGAGCGACGGCAGTGCGTGTCCGGCACGGGACGGGATGAACGAGTATTTGGCGATTCTGGGCGGCGGACCCTGCTGGGCTCCCCATCCATCAGACCCAGCCGTTGCGCTGGCGGCGCTCGACGCTCGGATCGTCGTACGACGGAAAGAGGGAAAACCGGTTGCCATCGCGGTTGAGGACTTCTATGCCGACTCGGCAACGCACCCCCACCGTGAAGTTGCGCTCGGGGCCGAAGACATCATCGAGAGAGTCGTGTTGTCGTCGCACTTTGCAGGGGCGCGGCAGACCTATAACAAGGTCACGCAGCGGCAGGCCTTTGACTTCGCGCTCGTGTCAGTGGGGGTGGTTTGGCCAAAGCGCAAGCGGAAGCCTTCGATCGTGCTGGGCGGCGTCGCGCCGAAGCCGTGGCGGATCGACCCGGAAGCTCTTCCACCGGCTCCTGGGGCCTCGACGCGTTCCAAGGCGCTCGAGCTCTGGACGGTGAATGTCGCAGACCAGGCCCTCAAAGGCGCTAAGCCACTGGCACAGAATGGGTACAAGATCGATATGGCGAAGGCGCTGGTTCGCGAAGCACTGCTGGAGACGTTTCCCGGCCGCTAAACGGCCTCCAATGGCATCTGCACTTCTCGTTCGAACCGCTTTCCGTACCTGCCGCTCGCAGAGTAGTGCTTGTTCCATTCCTCCCGCAGGCAAAATGGATCGAGACCTGCTGGTCGATCGACCATCAGAACCCCGTCCAGGTGGTCGATCTCATGCTGAAGGAGCTCGGCCAGATCCCCTTTTGCATCGACGACATTGATCTTCCCCGATTGATCCTGATACTGCAGCTTGATACGGTAGGCCCGCTGGACTCGGACGAGCAGTCCGGGGATCGAGAAACAATCGTCCCAGACCATGAAGTCTCGCGTCCCGATGTCAACCACCTCGGGATTGACCAGCAACCATGGCTGCTCCATTTCCAGGTAGACGATGCGAATGGGCGCGCCAATCTGCGGGGCGGCCAAACCCCGCCCCATCCCGTGCCGCGCCCTCAGGTCCGGCAGCGTTTCCTGAAGATCGTCTGCGACCAGGCGGACAGCCGCCGATCTGACGCTCCGGACTTGCTGGCAGCGGGCTCGGAGGATGGGATCGCCCAAGAGCCGAATGGGACGGACGGCCATCGTGCACCTCGCGTGGAGTGGGCCCCCAAGATAGGGCAGGACCGTGATTGGAGCCATTGTTCTGGCGGCTGGTGAGTCGAAGCGAATGGGCCAACCGAAGGCGCTCTTGGAGCTGCGTGGCCAAACGTTCCTGGAAGCGATTCTGGAGACGGCAACGAGCGCCGGGCTCGACCCGCGCGTCGTCGTCCTCGGCGCGCACGCGGTTAACATATTGTCTTGCATTGATTTGTGCGGAGTCACAACGGTCCTCAACGAAGAGATGGATGCCGGACCGATTGGCTCGATCCGCGCTGGAATCAGAGCGCTTTTCAACCAGCAGGTTGAAGCTGCCGTGGTCTGGCACGTCGATCGGCCATGTGTGGCAGCCGGCACAGTCGAAGCTCTCGTCCGAGCTTACCGGGAGGGGACGACGGCTCAGATCGTCCTCCCCGAGTTCGAGGGCCGACGGGGCCACCCCGTTCTTTTCGGACACAAGGTCTTTGACGAGCTCCTTCACGCGCCACCGGAGGGCGGCGCGCGCACCGTCGTCCGGGCCGACCCCCACCGAGTCGCTGCCATCCCGACTGCGGACCCTTGGGTGCTGCACGACATCAACACGCCCGAGTCCTATCGGAGGCTGATCAAGAGGTTGAACCTCCCAGATTGACATTCTTAAATGAACCTTTACAACGACTTACAGCACTTCACAAACAAAAATGTTGATTATGTTTGAAAATGAGCGCCGTCCCGGTTACCTTTGCGATGTATGAGTGCGTTGCCACACAGCGTTTCGGCCCATAAGGGCTTGCGCGGACAGATTCTTCTGGAGCTCAAGCGGGATCAGCCGCTGACGGCCAGGGAGTTGGCCGGCCGGTTTTCCGTCTCCCCGAACGCGATCCGGCGACACTTGAAGGAGCTCGAGCTCGAAGACCTGGTGGTGCACGACCGCGAACACCGCAGTCAGGGGGCTCCCGCCTACGTCTATCGATTGTCGGATCGGGGATCGGGGCTCTTCCCCCGGCAGTACGAGAAGGCACTCACCGACGTGCTGACCTACGTCGCGGAGACCAGTGGCCGCGAGCAAGTTCAGCGGATCTTCGCCGAGCGGTTCAAGGCTCACGCGGGCCGATTGGAAGAGCAGCTGGCCGATGCATCGGTGGAAGAGCGGGTGAAAGCGGTCGTTGAGCTGCTGTCCCGTCAGGGTTTCATGGCCGAGTGGTCGGTCGATGGTGACCGTATCACGATCGCCGAGCACAACTGTGCCGTCCAGGCGGCAGCGGAACAATTCCCTGAGATCTGTCAAGCAGAAGCTGAGTTTCTCCGTGCGGTCCTACAGACAGATCTCAAGCGCCGAGCCCACATTAGGCACGGGTGCAATGCGTGCGAGTATTCGATGCCGATGTCCATCACCGAGGAAGCGGCAGGTGATGACGTGATGACCGCGGACGAGGAGCGATAATGGGGAGCAGCATCGAGCAACAAGTGAAGCAGCCATACAAGTACGGCTGGTCGACAGACATTGATTCAGAGCTCGCTCCGGTCGGGCTGAATGAAGACATCATTCGGCTGATTTCCGAAAAGAAGAGCGAGCCGGACTGGATGCTCGAATGGCGGCTGGAGGCGTATCGACACTGGCTGACCATGCAAGAGCCCACGTGGCCGAACGTCGAGTATCCGCCCATCGATTACCAGGCCATTCACTATTACGCGGCTCCAAAGCAGGACAAGCGGCCTGCAAGCCTCGACGAAGTGGATCCCAAGCTCCTCGAAACTTTCGAGAAGTTGGGCATTTCTCTCGATGAACAAAAGCAGCTCACTGGTGTGGCGGTGGATGCCGTGTTCGACAGCGTCTCAGTGGCAACGACCTTCAAGGAGGAGCTCAAGAAGCACGGCGTCATTTTCCTCCCGATCTCCGAGGCGATCCAGGAGCATCCGGAACTCGTGCGGGAGTACCTGGGGTCAGTGGTACCGCACAATGACAATTTCTTCGCTGCGTTGAACTCGGCGGTGTTTACGGACGGCTCATTCGTCTATGTGCCGAAGGGCGTCCGCTGCCCGTTGGAACTGTCCACGTACTTCAGGATCAACGCCATCTCGACGGGGCAGTTCGAGCGAACTCTCATCATTGCTGACGAGAGCAGCTACGTGAGCTACTTGGAGGGGTGTTCGGCGCCAATGCGTGCTGAACATCAGCTCCATGCTGCGGTGGTGGAGCTCGTCGCGCACGATGACGCGCAAATCAAGTACTCGACCATCCAAAACTGGTATCCGGGCGATGAGGAAGGCCGCGGCGGAATCTACAACTTCGTTACCAAGCGGGGCCGCTGCCAGGGACGCAATGCCAAGATCTCGTGGACACAGGTCGAGACCGGTTCGGCCATTACCTGGAAATATCCCGGGTGTATCCTCGAAGGTGACGACTCGACCGGGGAATTCTACTCCGTCGCCGTTACGAACAATCGCCAGCAAGCCGATACCGGCACGAAGATGATTCACATCGGGAGGAACACCAGCAGCACTATCATCTCCAAGGGTATCTCGGCCGGCCACGCGCAGAACACCTATCGCGGCCTCGTAAAGATCATGAAAAACGCCGAGAACGCACGGAATTACTCGCAGTGCGATTCCATGCTGATTGGCGACAAGTGTGGGGCCCATACGTTCCCCTACATCGACGTGCGCAACAGTACCGCCACCATGGAGCACGAGGCCACCACGTCGAAGATTGGCGAGGATCAGATCTTCTACTGTCAACAGCGCGGCCTCTCAGAGGAGGACGCTGTCTCGATGATCGTGAACGGCTTCTGCAAGGAAGTATTTCGGGAGCTCCCGATGGAGTTCGCCGTCGAGGCGACGAAACTCTTGTCCATCAGTCTCGAGGGGAGTGTGGGGTAGCCGCTCGGCGACTTGGGAGGTCGGCAGACGGTGTAGAACGGACTGCTGCCTGGAGCACGATTCCAAAACAACCCAGACACAGAGGCATGACGACGAATGCTCGAAATAAACAACCTGCATGCCGGTATCCAAGGTACCGAAATCCTCAAGGGCATCGATCTGAAAGTGAACGCGGGAGAGGTCCACGCCATCATGGGCCCGAATGGATCAGGGAAGAGCACGCTAGCCCAGGTTCTCGCCGGACATCCGTCCTACGAGGTAACGGAGGGCAGCGTCACGTTCCGCGGACAGGACCTCCTCGAGTTGGAGCCGGACAAGCGGGCCGTCGCTGGCGTGTTCATGGCCTTTCAGTATCCGGTTGAGATTCGAGGCATCACGAACGCCTATTTCCTCCAGTCGGCGGTCAATGCCGTCCGCAAGGCTCGCGGAGAGCCTGAAATCGACACGATGGACTTCATTGAGATTCTGGAGGAGAAGCTCAAGTTCATCGGTTGGGACGACAGCCTATCCAATCGGGCCGTGAACGAAGGCTTCTCGGGCGGTGAGAAGAAGCGCAACGAGATCCTCCAGCTCGCAATCCTCGAGCCGGCGCTCGCAATCCTCGATGAGACGGACTCCGGTCTCGACATCGATGCCGTGAAGGCGGTTGCAGAGGTGGTCAATAAGCTCCGCTCGCCAGCGCGAGCCTTCGTCGTCGTCACCCACTATCAGCGGATTCTCAATTACATGACGCCGGACCACGTACACGTGCTCGCGGACGGGAAGATCGTGAAATCAGGAGGGAAAGAGCTGGCACTGGAGCTCGAGGAGAAGGGCTACGATTGGATCCGCGGCGACACCGCGGGTGTTGCATAGCGGGAGGCGGGATGTCCAAGACACCAGATAGTGGGACGGCAGTGCACCCCTACCTCACCGCGTTCCAGGCCTTCTCCGAGAATGGTGCTGGAAAGGCTCCGCGTTGGCTGAAGGAGCGACGCCAGTCTGCCATTGACCGGTTTGTCGAAATGGGTTTTCCCACGACCCGGCAAGAAGCGTGGCGTTTCACCGATGTGAAGCGTCTTGCGACCACGGACTTCACCCTCGCCGGCCCGGCCGAGTCGGAGCTCGTTTCCCTCGAGGAGATTCGGACACACCTCCTCTCAGACGGTCGGAACACGGCCGTATTCGTTAATGGATCTTTCGCACCATCGCTCTCTTCGGTCGATCAGCTGCGCGAGGGAGTCACGATCGGCAGCCTGCGCGGCGCCCTCGCCGACCAACCAGATGTCATGGAGAGGCACCTGGGGCGATACGCGCAAGATGACACCAATCCGTTCACTGCGCTGAACTCGGCCTTTATAGACGACGGGGCATTCGTCTACATCCCGAAGGATGCCGACCTCGAAGAGCCTCTCCAGGTACTCTTCGTGGCTGCGCCGCAGGATGGCACCCCACTCGTGTGGCATCCCCGAAACGTGATCATCGCTGATCAGGGGGCGCGGGCCTCGGTCATCGAGACCCATGTGGCACTCGGCCGCGGCACCTACTGGGTGAATGCGGTGACCGAAGTGCTGGTCGCCGAGAACGCCAAACTCGACACATATCGCATTCAGCATGACGGTGTCGACGCCTACCGTACGGCGACCACCCACTCCCGTCAGGCGCAGAGCAGCAGCTTCTCGTCCGTGACCTTCGTGTTCGGCGGAGGGCTCACCCGCCACGACGTGATCGCGGTGCTCGACGGCGAGGGTGCGGAGTGCACATTGGACGGGCTTTCCATTCTCCGCGGCCGCCAACACGTGGACTTTCACACCACCTTGGAGCATGCTAAGCCCCACTGCACCAGCTGGGAGTACTTCAATGGCGTCTTTGACGACCGGGCGCGCGGCGTTTTCAACGGCCGAATAGTCGTGCAGCCCGGAGCGCAACGGACGGACTCGAAGCAGACCAATAACAACCTCCTGCGGTCGCCGCACGCCCGGGCCGACAGCCAGCCCCAGCTAGAGATCTACGCGGACGACGTCAAGTGCACGCACGGCGCGACACTGGGGCCAATCGACGACAGGCAGCTGTACTATCTGCAGACTCGGGGGTTGGATCGGGACGCTGCACGGAACTTGCTCACCTACGGCTTCTGTGCGGAGATCCTGAATGCGGTCGGGCTCGAGGAGCTTCGGGCACGCGTCGACAGGCAGGTCCGTGAGCATTTGAACCAGGCCATGGTCACTCCGGACCGCGCGACATGACTACGGTGCATCAGGCATTCCCTTCCACCCGCGCCAGTTCCTCTTTCGACGTACAGCGCATCCGTTCGGACTTTCCGATTTTCGAACAGAGGCAGGCTGGGAAGCGCCTGGTGTATCTCGACAACGCAGCGACGAGCCAGAAGCCGGCGGCGGTGATCGACGCCGTATGCCGGTTCTACAAAGAACAGAACGCGAACATCCACCGCGGCGTGTACGAGCTGAGTGACCGCGCCACCTTTGAGTACGATCAAGCGCGCGAGAAGGTGCAGCGCTTCGTGAATGCCGCCGCGCCTGAAGAGATCGTATTCGTGCGCGGAACTACGGAAGCGATCAATCTGGTTGCGCAGAGCTTCGCACGACCACGCCTTCGGCCGGGCGACGAGGTGATCCTCTCCGTCATGGAGCATCATTCGAACATTGTCCCATGGCAGCTCGTGTGTGAGGCCACGGGGTCACGCCTTCGAGTCGTGCCCATGACCGATGACGGAGAGTTGTTGCTGGACGAGTACGTGAAGCTGCTCAACCGGCGGACGAGCATAGTGGCTCTGGTTCACGTCTCCAATACGCTTGGCACGATCAATCCCGCGAGCGAGATGGTGCGGCTGGCCCACGAGCGGGGGATCCCCGTCCTCCTGGACGGCGCTCAAGCGGTGCCGCATATGCGGGTCAACGTGCAAGACCTCGGGTGCGACTTCTATGCCTTCTCTGCCCACAAGATGTTCGGCCCGACCGGCATTGGCGTGCTGTACGGAAGAGCTGCGCACCTCGAGGCCATGCCCCCTTATCAGGGTGGTGGGGACATGATCCTCTCCGTTCGGTTCGAGAAGACTCGCTACGCAGCGCCCCCAGCGAAGTTCGAGGCCGGCACGCAGCACCTGGCAGGAGCAGTCGGCTTGGGTGCAGCGATCGATTACCTCGACACGATCGACCCGGCCGCGCTCGCAGATCACGAAGGCGAGCTCTTGGCTCGGGCGACCAAGGCGCTGTCATCTGTTCCAGGCGTACGGCTTATCGGAACTGCCCGCCGCAAGACGAGCGTTGTATCCTTCGTCATGGACGGCGTCCACGCCCATGATGTCGGTACCATCCTCGACCGAGAGGGGATCTGCGTCCGGACGGGACATCATTGTACCCAGCCCATAATGGAGCGTTTGGGTGTGCCAGCCACGGCCAGAGCATCCTTCAGCTTCTACAACACGCATGAAGACGTGGACGCTCTCGTGAGGGGGCTCAAGCGGGTGCGGGACGTGTTTGGGGTATGACCGATCTTCGCGATCTGTATCAGCAGATCATTCTCGACCACAACCGAAGTCCACGGAACTTCCGCAAGCTCGACGACGCTAACCGGCAGGCCGAGGGTAACAACCCGCTGTGCGGCGATGTCCTCACGGTCTTCGTGCGGGTCGAGGATGGGGCGATCGCCGATATCGCCTTTCAGGGTTCGGGGTGCGCGATCTCCCAGGCATCTGCCTCGCTCATGACGGAAGCTGTCAAGGGAAAGACGTGCGAGGAAGCGGAGCACCTGTTTCGGGCGTTTCGAGCGATGGTCACCGCGCGCGACGACAACGCCGAGGAGCGAAAGGCTCTGGGGAAGCTCGCAGCCCTTGGGGGTGTTCGTCAGTTTCCGGCTCGGGTCAAGTGTGCCAACCTTCCCTGGCACACGCTCCACGCCGCCCTCGAGCAGTGGAGCGAACCCGTGTCTACAGAGCGAACTGGTGTGTGAGCCTGTCCACTGCTGACCTCACGCCAGTTAGGGAGAATCAGGAATGGTTGACGATTTCGAAAGGGTGGCGTCGTTGGCCGACCTTCCCGACGAGACGCCCGTGGGTGTTGACCTGCAGAATGGGGACAGCGTGTGTCTGGTGAAGGTTCGTGGAGAGGTCTACGCCTTCGAGAATCGGTGCTCCCACGCCGAGTTCCCAATGAGCGACGGCGATATGGTTGACGATTACGTAATTGAATGTGGGCTGCACGGAGCTCAGTTCGACGTGCGAAGCGGGAAGGTCCTCGAGCTTCCTGCTACCGAGAACCTCCCTTGCTACGACGTGACAGTGGAAAACGGTGAAGTCTTGGTGCGGGCGAGGTACGGGAACCGAGGCTAGTCAGCTAGTGCGCAGCGCCTTCGCCCGGCACTCCTCGGCGAACCTCATCACATCATCGCGGGGCAGAGTGGCCACGACGGCCCTGGCCAACCCGCCCTCTTGCCAGAGCGCCAGCTCGTAGCCGTCAGCGGATTGAGCCACGATCTTGTCCCAATCGACCTGGCTGCCCATGATTTCCCCAGAGGAGAGGGCGTAGTAGGTCACTGGGTGATCACGATACATGTAAGAAATGGCTGCTACGCGTTGACCGCCCAGGTCGACCACGCGGCCCCCAAGCAGTGTCGCGTCGTCGATCTGGGGGATGTCCACAGAATAGTCGACGCGTGCCGCGAACCACTGGTACAACGCTCGGCGATCTGACGTCGTCGTGAAGGCGTCGGTTGTCTGAAGGGGCTCTTCGAGGACTGGACGTGACGCGTGCTCCACGAGGGGCCGGGCGACCCGATCCGGAATCTCCGGCGAGTTCAGCATTAGCACGAGAGCTGCGGCGGCGGCCACCAGCACGCCCCCACCCGCCACCCAGGCACTTTTACGACGTGGCCCCCGTGCCTGCGCAGCTTCTTGCGCGATCGCCCGCTCCACCCGCTGGCGCAACGCATGAGGGGCCTGGGCGGAACTCAACCGGCGCAGGCGCCTACTCAGAACTTGCTGCGTGGCGAAGAACTCCCGACAGGCCGCGCACCCCTCAACATGTGCGAATGCCTCCGCGAATTCTGGAGTGGCGGGTCGCGGACCGGGCTCTGGCCACAGGGCCAAACGAACGTCTTCACAACGCATTGTGAGCAAACCTCTTAGGTGTGACTCCCTGGCCGGCAGGCGGCCCGAATGAAAGGCCGAGATCCGGAACGACATGGGCCAATCCCGTAACCGACGACACAATACCCGCTTAGGAGAACCAAGAGAGCCGCCGGCAGGTTCCCCACACCGCAAGCAGGGCGAATTGGAAGACCGTGCACGTGATGTGCCGAGCCATTATCCTAAATCCCCGAACACGGGCGGGCCAGGCGGTCCATCATATGAAGACCAATATGCACGATAACCTCGACGTCATCCGGCTGCGGGGCGTGACCAAGCGCTTCACAGGGCACACGGCCGTTCGTGCTCTTTCCCTCGGCGTGCCAGAGGGCGCAGTCTACGGCCTTCTGGGGCCAAACGGCGCAGGCAAAACGACGACGATTCGCATGATACTCAGCATCATTGTTCCGGATACGGGGACGATCGAGCTGTTTGGCCAGGAAGGATCGGGCCGAGATGTGAGCCATCGCATCGGGTACCTCCCCGAGGAACGCGGCCTCTATCGAAAGATGCGAGTGCTCGACCTCCTTGTCTTCCTCGCTGAAACCAAGGGCGTCCACCGGCGCCAGGCTCGGGCGGAAGGTGAGCGCTGGTTGGGCAAGCTGGGCCTCGAGGAATGGGCTCGGAGGAAAGTCGACGAGCTCTCCAAGGGCATGCAGCAGAAAGTGCAGTTCATTTCCACCGTGCTTCACCGGCCCGATCTGCTCGTCCTTGACGAGCCGTTCGCCGGACTCGATCCAGTGAACGCGCAGGTCATGAAAGACACGGTCGTGGAGCTCGCCCAGAGCGGGACAACGGTGCTGTTCTCGACCCACATCATGGAGCAGGCGGAGAAGCTCTGCGACGCGGTCTGCATCATTGCTCAGGGGGAAAAGGTCGTGGACGGGTCACTTACGGAGGTGAAGCGTCGGCATGGCGGTCGGCACATCATCGTCGCCGTGGAACGGGGAGGCAGCGCGGTGGATCGCGCACTCCGGGATCCCCTCACGGTGGCCAAGGTGGACAACTACGGCCAATACGCCGAAGTGGAGTTGACGCCGACCGGAGATCCCCAGCAGTTGTTGCGCGGTCTCGTGGGTTCGGGAGCCAATGTGACACGCTTCGAGATTACCGAGCCTTCTCTCCACAAGATCTTCATCGACCTCGTCAGCGGGGACGGCGAAGGTGCCGCACGCCCGCCAGGCCAGAGCCATGCATAAGGTCTGGGTGGTGATGCGCAGAGAGTTTGTTGAGCGGGTCCGCAACAAGTGGTTCGTGATTTCTACGGTAGTGGGTCCGCTCGTCATGGCGGTCTTCATTTTCTTGCCTTTCATCCTCGCTGAGTCTGATGGGGGACATCGGTCCGTCGTCGTCGTCGATCTCACGAGTGATGAGTTCGGGTTACGCGTCACGAACGTGTTCAGCATGGCTGGCTCGATGTCGGTCTCCCGACTGACCGTGCAACCCGATCGCCTGACGGCGGTGGGGGACTCGTTGGCTGGCCTGGTTGGGATGAAGGATCTCGATGGGTTCCTCATCGTCACCGATACGACGGTCGAAGCTGGACAGGCGGAGTATCGCGGGTCGAATGTGTCCTCGCTCACCGATATGCGGGTTCTCGAACGCCTGTTGCGAGAGGTCGTGCTGGTGGAGCGTTTGAAGCGCGTGGGCGTGGATCCCGCAGCGGTGGCACGGGCGCAGACCCCTGTGCTGCTGCGCACGGTGGGCATTCGGGGTGGGCGGGTCACTGAGGATTCCGGCGCGTCCACCTTCTTGCTCGGCTACATCATGTGGTTCATCCTCTACATGGCCATCCTGCTCTATGGGCTGCAGGTGATGGGATCCGTGGTGGAGGAGAAGAACTCACGAGTCATCGAAGTGCTGGTGTCGAGTCTCCGGCCGTTCCAACTGCTGGCAGGCAAGGTGGGAGGTGTCGGGGGCGTGGGCTTGTTCCAGTTGCTGATCTGGGGTGGCGCCGCCCGACTTCTGCTCACGCAGCGGACGCGGCTTGCTGAGGTCGTGGGGCTCCAAATGGGTACCGGGCAGTCCATCACGTTACCCTCAATTCCGATCGACCTGATTTCTGTGTGCCTGTTGTATTTTCTCCTCGGGTATTTCCTCTACGCCGCGATGTTCGCAGCGGTGGGCGCGATGTCGAGTACGGAGGCTGAGGCGCGACAGGCCCAGACACCGGTCGTGATGCTGCTTGCGATTCCAGCCATCATGCTCATTGCTGTGCTGGATAACCCGGACGGATCGCTGGCTGTTGTCCTATCGCTCGTGCCCTTCTCCTCCCCAATCGCCATGCCGGTGCGGTGGGCTGCGACCGAGGTGCCACTCATCGAGTTGGGCCTTTCGGTCGCATTGGTCGGTTTTATGCTGGTAGCCACAACCTGGCTTGCTGCGCGTATCTACCGAGTCGGGATTCTCATGTACGGAAGGCGGCCTGGTCTGAGAGAGCTGGTTCGCTGGGTCCGAACCCCATAGCCACACACTGATACGGTCGGAGTCATCCCGCGTTTGCTCTCCGCGGATGACACGCTCTTTGCTGCCCGCTAGTTTAGAACGCCATGTCGATTGCGTACGATGTCATCGTCGTCGGCGGCGGGCACGCGGGCGCGGAAGCGGCCACGGCCGCGGCCCGACTGGGCGCCCGGACACTCGTCATCACTGCCAATCTCGAAACCGTTGGCCAGATGTCGTGCAATCCGGCCATCGGTGGGGTGGCGAAGGGGACGGTGGTCCGGGAGGTTGATGCCCTCGGTGGCGTGATGGGCCGGGCGGCGGATAGGGCGACGATCCAGTTCCGGATGTTGAACCGCTCCAAGGGTCCGGCCGTGTGGGCGCCGCGGGCTCAGTGTGACCGCGGTCTCTATCGACGGGCTGTCCGAGAGCTCCTCGAGGCGCGGGACAACCTCGAGCTCCTGCAGAGTACGGTCGAGGCTTTGGTCCTCGAGCGCGAAGCCGTTGCCGGTGTCAGGACCGCAGACGGGCAGAGTATCACCGCGCGCGCCGTCGTTCTCACCACGGGGACGTTTCTCCGGGGTCGGATCCACGTGGGGACACGCACACAGATTGGGGCCGGGCGTGCGGGCGACCCCCCGACGGTTGCCCTTGCTGAGCAACTCGAAGGGTTGGGGCTCGAGGTAGATCGGTTCAAGACCGGGACGCCACCCAGGATCGACGGCCGGTCGGTGGATTTCGCGAAGCTCGAACGGCAGAACGGGGAGATGCCGACGTATCGCCTCTCTGCCTACCAGCGTTCGGAACGTCCGGCGCAGCGCCCTTGCTGGATTACCTGGGCCGCCGCCCCCGTGCGCGAGATCATCGAGAATCACCTCCATGAGTCGGCACTGTACGGCGGAGCGATCGCGGGCCGAGGTCCACGCTATTGTCCTTCCATCGAGGACAAGATCGTCAAGTTTCCGAATGCGGAACGGCACCAGATCTTCCTGGAGCCCGAGGGACTCGAGACCACAGAGCTGTATGTCAACGGGCTCTCGACGTCGCTCCCCGTCCAGGTGCAGCGGGCCTTCCTGCAGGCGGTGCCTGGCCTCGAGCGTGCGCGGATGACCCGCGCTGGGTACGCAATCGAATACGACTACTACCCTCCTCGACAACTCACGCCGTGGCTGGAGGCTAAGGCGATCGAGCGCCTGTTCTTCGCCGGGCAGATCAATGGGACCACTGGGTATGAGGAAGCGGCCGGCCAGGGAGTCGTTGCCGGAGTCAATGCGGTCCGCCGTGTCCGTGGAGAGGAACCAGTCGTGCTGGGCCGGGACGATGCGTATATCGGGGTCCTCGTCGATGATCTCGTGACGAGGGGCGTCGATGAGCCATATCGTCTGTTCACCTCGCGTGCCGAGTTCCGGTTGCTCTTGAGGCAGGATAATGCTCTGCGACGCCTTGGCCCGCGTGCGGAATCGCTTGGTATGCTCTCAGCAGAGGAAACGGAACGGCTCGTAACCCGAATAAAAACCGAAGACCATATCCTGAGCCTTGCCCAAAACTCGACCTTGATGGCAGAGGATGCGAACGCGGTACTGGTCGCGGTGGGAGAGAAGCCTGTCCGGGACTCACAGAGGGTCGCGGACCTGGCGCGTCGTCCCCGGGTGGGCCTGGCACAGCTCCTGAGCGCAGCGCGATCTGATCTGCCGGCCCAGAGCGAGGACGCGTGGATGTCGGCAGAGATCGAGATCAAATACGCCGGGTATTTACAGCGGGAGCGGGATGCCGCCAAGAAACTCCTCGAGCTACTGGACTTTGATCTCCCACGGGAACTTCCCTACCTTGAGCTTCAGAGCCTTAGCACCGAGGCGCGGCAGAAGTTGGACGGCACGCGGCCCACGTCCCTGGCGCAAGCTGCACGGATCCCAGGTGTGTCTCCAAGCGACCTCCAGAACCTGGTCTTGGAAGTAATCCGTCGCCGGAAGTCGGCTGCGGCGTAGACGCGTTGGCCCTGGTGGCATGGGCTCGGTGCTCACGCCACCGCTTCCGACAGCGGCGACCCCTGCTTTCCCGGCCACAACTCTCCCGCCACGACGAGCGGTCAGCTTGCATTTCTGCCTGTTTCACGTGAAACCGGTTGGAGATCGCCTGCCTCGACATACGAGCGGCTTCGGTCTGAACGTCGTGGAGGCGCACCGTGCGGGCCTCCGGGCTCGCCGGCCGGGAGCGCGATCCGCGCAGCGCTGCGCTGTGGTGCTTCGTTTGCCGTCTCCGACGTCGGATTCGCGAATCGCTTCTGCTCATCTTACTCTCGTTGGATATCGGCTCTTTCGTGTTCGCGATTCCCTCTCGCTGAGCGAGCGCGAGCCGCGATGGGTCTGCTGGAGCGCCCGGTCGTTTCACATGAAACCTTAGCCCACCAATTGCGCAAACGTCCCGAAGGTCACAAGTTCTCTGGCACTGAGGGTGCTATACTCGATGTAAGGCCCGGAGATCTCAGCCCAAGCCCGACTCACGTCACATCCGTGTAAGTCTTTTTTTGGCAATCGCTTACGAGGTCAGATGGGTAGAGTAATTGCAATAGCCAACCAAAAAGGTGGGGTGGGCAAGACGACGACGGCGGTCAACCTCGCAGCGTCGTTGGCCGCTGCCGAGCGATCGACGCTACTGATTGACGGAGACCCCCAGGCCAACGCGACAAGTGGCATTGGAGCACGGGCTGAGAATATCGGCTATACCCTTTACGATAGCCTTATCGCCGATGTGCCGCTCGGGGAAACTGTGCTGCGACAGGTGGGATTCCCGCGCCTCGACGTGGTGCCCGCCACGCAAGACCTGGTTGGCGCGGAGCTCGAGCTCGTGGGTCGGCCGCAGCGCGAGTCCATGATGCGGCGCAAGTTGGCTTCTTTTCGTGACCGGTACGAATTCGTCCTTATTGACTGTCCGCCCTCGCTCGGCCTGCTCACGTTGAACATGCTCACCGCTGCGGATTCAGTGCTGATCCCTATTCAATGTGAGTACTACGCCCTCGAGGGGCTCTCGCAACTTCTCAACACGATCCGGTTAGTACAGCAGAATTGCAATGCATCCCTCGCCATCGAAGGTGTACTGCTCACCATGTACGACGCGCGCCTGAACCTCTCGCGTCAGGTCGGCGCTGAAGCCAAAGAGTATTTCGGCGGGAAAGTCTACCGAACCGCCATCCCGCGCAACGTTCGTCTCGCAGAAGCTCCGAGCTTCGGGAAACCAATCATCCTCTATGATGTCCAGTCGGTGGGAGCCAAGAGTTACCTGGCACTCGCGCAGGAACTCCTGCGGCGGATCGAAGCAAGCGAGGTCGCACCATCCACCGACGTGGCGGCACCCGCAAGGGCGTTGGTGTGACCACGCGGAGCGGACGAAAGCGACTCGGTCGAGGGCTCGAGGCGTTACTTGGCCCTCAGACCGTCGAGGCAGCTCGGCGCGAAGGTACCCTGCGTGAGATCCCTGTCGGCACAATCCAGCCCAATCCGTATCAACCACGCCGTGAGTTCGATTCAGCTGCCTTGGGTGAGCTTGCCGAGTCGATGCGTATCTCGGGGTTGCTACAACCTATCGTGGTACGGCCAAACGAAGACGGACCGTACGAGTTGATTGCCGGCGAACGGCGCTGGCGTGCTGCGCAGCAGCTCGGGTGGCAGCGAATCGGTGCAGTTGTCCGCGATGTCGATAATCGTACGCTCCTCACGTTCGCCCTGGTCGAAAACCTCCAGCGTGACGCGCTCTCACCCATCGACGAAGCTCGTGGCTACGCTCGCCTCATCGGTGAGTTTTCGGTGTCGCAGGCGGACGTGGGTGAACTCGTGGGAAGGGATCGATCGACGGTCGCCAATGCTCTTCGCTTATTGAAGCTGCCCGAAACGGTTCAGGTGCTGGTTCACGCTGGGCGCCTCAGCACCGGCCATGCCCGTGCGCTGCTGGGACTCGAGGATTCCGCGCAGGTGACCCGCCTTGCGCGGATCGCAATGGAGCGACACCTGTCCGTACGCGAGCTCGAAGCCCTCGCCCGTGGCGGGCGCGCCCCGGAGAGGCGCCCCCGGACCAAACGTGGACAGCGTACCCTCGACGCGGCAACCCGACGCGTTGAGGACGCGTTGCGACGGCGGCTTCAAACAGATGTCTTCGTCAGCAAACGCGGCAAGGAAGGTGGTCGAATCGCGATTAACTTCTATTCCAGCGACGATCTTGAGCGCCTGTTGGAGATTGTGCTTGGTGAGCGGTTCGACGGATGAAGCACAGTCCGCGCGTCACGATCATGATCCATCGGGACGATGCTGTGGAATCGCGGTCCCTGCGCATTCCGGTTTGGGTATTGCGGGCCGGCACGATCGCCGGTGGCGCGCTCTTCGTCTTCATCATCGTCGCGGCGATTCTCTACGGCCCGGTGACGCGCACGGCGGCCCGCGTCCCGGCCCTCAACCGAGAAATCGAAGCGCTCCGCGCCGAGGTGCAACAAGTTCGTGATCTCTCGGCGGCGTTGGAAGAAGTGGAAGCTCGCTACCAACAAGTCCGCACTATGCTCGGCGGCGACGTCGTCCCGGATCGTGCGCGAGTGGATCGTTCTTACCCGACCGCTCCCCCGATTCTGGCCCGGGCGCCAGTGGGAGCGTCGCAGTACGTGACCGGACCCTCCCAACCGCGATACTGGCCGCTCGACGCTCCGGGGGTCATCACGCGGGGTGTTGCCGGCGAGGAGAGCGGTGCCGAATCTCACCGAGGTCTCGACGTGGCCGTTCCGAGGGGAACGCCCATTCGGGCGGCTGGCGGTGGCCTCGTTGCCCAGGCGGGATCGGATCCGGAATACGGACTCTTCGTGCTCATCAATCATCCGGATGAGTATCAGAGCATGTACGGGCACGCATCGCGGATTTTGGTGGCACCCGGGGACACGGTGCAGCCGGGCCAGGTCATCGCATTGTCAGGGTCCACCGGTCGTTCCACGGCACCCCACCTTCACTTCGAGATTCGGAGCGCGGGTCGCAATGTCGATCCACGCTCGATGGTGACGCAGGAGGGTTTGTAGCTATGGCCATTTTCTCCTCTGGCGGTGACAGCGCCCATGACCCACGGGAGCGAGGCCCGGTTCGGGATAACAACTTGTCGATCATTGCCCCAGGCATGCGGATCGCTGGTGACCTCACGACCGATGGCGTCGTCAAGATTGAGGGCACTATCAAAGGAAGCATCCGGGCGCGACAACAGATTCTCGTCGCCAAGGGCGGAACGGTGGAAGGCGACCTCTACTCACGAGAAGCAATCATCGGTGGCAAAGTCCTTGGCGGCATCTACGCGGACGAGCGAGTTGAGGTCCAGCCGGGCTCGACGGTGAACGGTGACATCACGGCCCAGCGGATCGTCGTGCAGGAGGGGGGAGAGGTGAATGGCCACGTTCGGGTGGGTCGGCCGGCTGATAGCGCGCCCCCCCGCCAAGAGCAACGGAGCACGGGGGCCCCCATCCCCCCCCGTCAACCGGTCGCGCCGATCGGATCGAGTCGGTAGGGGGTCGGCGCGGGCACATGGCGACAGACCTCGCCACGCTCACGTGCTATCTGGATGATTACCTCCGCATCGAGGACGTCCCCGACGAACCCAATGCGTTAAACGGGCTTCAGGTCGAAAACTCCGGCACGGTTCGAAAACTCGCGGCCGCCGTTGATGCCTGTCAGGCGACTATCGATGGGGCGGTGGCCATTGGTGCGGATCTGCTCCTCGTGCACCACGGCTTGTTCTGGGGTGGCATCGAGCCGGTTACGGGGCGGCATGCCCGTCGCTTGAGGCGACTTCTTGCCTCCGATGTCGCGGTGTACGCAGCCCACATCCCACTGGATTGCCACCCGGAAGTGGGCAACAATATCGTCCTCGCCGACATGCTAGGTCTGAGGGGCGTCACGTGGTTCGGCGACTACCGAGGGATCCCCATCGGTGTTGCCGGCCACGTCAATGCGACCCGGGACGGGCTCATCGAGCGACTCCGCGCGCAGCTCGGCGTACAGCCGCATGTGATTCCGACCGGCCCGGCGCAGATCGATCATGTCGGCATCATCACCGGCGGGGGTGGGAACATGATCCGGGAAGCTCGAGACGCTGGGGTCGATACCTACGTGACGGGGGAAGGGGCTCACTACACCCACTTCGACGCGGAGGAGTGGGGGCTCAATGTGATCTACGCCGGGCACTACGCGACCGAGACGGTTGGCGTGCGAGCACTGGCCGCTCATCTAGCGGAGAAGTTCGACGTTTCCTGGGAGTTCGTCGACCACCCCACGGGGCTGTGAGCCTGTCCCAAATGGCCTAGCGTGCTTTCAAGGGAATCACGAAGCGCACGCACAGTGTTTCTGCGGTCTGTGGGGTGACTCTGCAGAAACACTCCTCCCCGATGAGACGCTTGACTCCCAGCACCTCCGATTCGCCAACATTGGGGACGTCGCGGTAGACCACTTCGATGGTCTGGCCGGAGATGATGTGGTAGCTGACCGGTCGTCCCGCGAGGTGGTGGTGGGGATCGATGTCCCGAAGACAATCGGTCAACCGCTGGCGAATCTCGCTCAGCCGTGCCCGCAGGGCCGGATCGGTCACGGTACCGGGGATGTCGGCCACGATGCCTCCAGCTCTGCGTTCCGCAAGGCGATCCGCGCGTTCCGCCGCATCCCGGCCACCCCCGGTCGCTCCAGAGGTGTCCTGCCGTAGCGCCGATCGAACTCCTCGTCGGTGATGTTGAGGAGTTCACGGAGGTCGAGGGTCGCCAGTGCCGGCTCTTGCGGCAAGGCGTTGTCCGCACCCTCCGCCGCGAACTTGTGATTCCAGGGGCAGACGTCCTGGCAGACGTCACAGCCGAAGATCCAGTCGCCCATATCCCCGTGCTGAGAGGAATCGATCTCCCCTCGATGCTCGATGGTGAGGTAGGAGATGCACAGACGACTGTCGAGTACCCGTTCGGCCGAGAAGGCATTGGTGGGGCAAGCCTCGAGGCAGCGCGTGCAGGATCCGCATCGATCGGCATCGAAGGGTCGATCCAGCCCGAGGTCGAGGTCGGTTAGCACCGTCGCGATGAAGGAATACGACCCACGCCGAGGGTCGATGAGCATTGTATTCTTACCGATCCACCCGAGACCGGCTCGCTGCGCAAGCTCCCGCTCGGGAACCGGCCCATGGTCGACGTACCACTGGGCCAGCGTGTTCGGTCCGCCTAGCTCCTTGAGATACTCTGCTAGCGCGCAAAGGGGTGGCTGCAACGCTCGGTGGTAATCCTCACCCCACGCGTACATCGCCACTCGCCCCGCTCCGACGCGTTTCCCGGGAGGATCGTTATGGTAGTACTTCCTGGTGACGACGACGGCATGGGTGGCGCCGCGGAGAATGTGCTGGGGCTCGAACCGTCGCGGCGCTTGCCGGTGCATGTAGCGCATCGATCCCGCCATTCCCGCCGCCAGCCAGCGGCGCAGCGCGTCCGCGTGAGCCGGGGGCTGGAGGTCGGTAATACCCACCGAGTCGAAGCCGAGCGCTCGTGCACGACGTTTGGTCATCGCGGCTCGCCACTCCGGCGTCATAGGTGCATCACCTCACGACGCCAACGCGCAAAGCGGACGACGTCGTCTGGGGACGGGACCGCGTTCTCATCGCCGTATGCCGTATACATCCGCCACCGAACGTACTCCAGCGGCGGAATCGGCAAGAAGGGTGGTGTACGGTACCAGTGCTGCCCCCGGAACGCCCATACCGTCCGAAGCAACTCGAGGGCGAGGTGCGGGCGCAGGAGGGCTCGCCGTGCCAAGAGCCATGTCAAGCGGCCCCAGCGCCCTGGTTCCACGCTTCGACCCCGGCTCAGCCGAGAAGCAGGGATCGGGTCACGGTTGATTCTTCCAGTGGGGGTGGGGTCCGCCGGACGTCGCGTGCCTGTCATTGGCCAACACGATAACGGGGCTGCGGTCCCGATCCCTGTGCCTTATTCTTCCTTACCATACTCGTATATTGGCGCGGATGAGCCCGGGAAGCGAGCGAAGGTACGATCGTCGACAAATGAACCGACCAACCGGATCCCGCCGTCCCCCAGCCCCTTCGAGTGGGCAGCCAGTCCAGCCGAACGGACCTCATCGGACAGAAGATGAGCGGCTCTTCGAGCTTCCACCCGTGCTCGAGCGCCGGGAGTTCATCCATACGGATCCGTGGCGGGTACTTCGGATCATGGGTGAGTTTGTTGAAGGGTTCCACCTGCTTGCCGACGTCCAATCCGCTGTTTCGATCTTTGGATCAGCGCGCACCCCGCCAAGCGATCCGATGTATCCCCTCGCCGCCGATACGGCTCGCCGGTTGGGCGAACAGAACTTCGCCATCATCACGGGCGCCGGGCCAGGGATCATGGAAGCAGCGAACAAAGGGGCGCGAGAAGCGGGGGTGTTGTCCATTGGTCTCAATATCGAGATTCCGAATACGGACTCACCGTTCGCCCAGGGTCCGAATGCATACGTGGACCGGCTCGTCAACTTCCGGTTCTTTTTCGCGCGGAAGACCATGTTGGTGAAGTACTCGTCCGCGTTCCTCTTCTTCCCGGGCGGGTTCGGGACCCTGGACGAGCTCTTTGAGGCACTGACCCTCGTCCAGACAGGTCGCATTCACAACATTCCCGTCGTCCTGGTGGGCCGAGACTATTGGCGAATGCTCACTGGCTGGCTAGCCGACGTGGTGGCCCGCGAAGCGAAGATCTCGTCCGCCGACCTCGAGCACCTCCATGTCTCCGACGATCCCGACGAGGTCGTTGACATCGTCGTGGAAGCCAGGCGCCGCCGCCTGGTTGAGCAAATGGAACGAGCCTGATTCGAAAGGACGTACGTTATGTCCGACACCAAGCGGCGGATTCTCCGCGGGAACCCCATCGATCCTCGGCCACTCACCGGGGCGGAGCGCGTCCTCGACCTCGTCGATGGCACCTTCATGGCGTACAACGCCGGACGCCTGCGAGAGGCCTGCCATCTATTCGTCGAACGGATGCTGGCCGACGACGCGACAGTGGGTATGAGCCTGACCGGAGCGGCGACCCCCGCGGGCCTCGGGATGTCGACCATCATCCCCCTCATCGAAGCGGGGTTCGTGGACTGGATCGTCTCCACCGGTGCCAATCTCTATCATGACGCCCACTTCGGACTGGGTTATTCGATGCATCGCGGCACTCCCCTCGCAGATGACGTCGAGCTGCGAGACAAGGGCGTCGTCCGGATCTACGACGTCTTCTTCGATTACGGCGTCCTCCTCCGGACTGATGAGTTCATCCGCCTGGTCTCCCAGCGCGAGGAATTCCAGCGGACCATGAGCACGGCGGAGTACCACTACCTCCTCGGTGGGTATATCCGGAAGCGGGAAATAGCCCTCGGCTTGAAACACAAGTCGCTCCTCGGCGTCGCGCACGCGAACGGCGTCCCCATCTATACGTCGTCTCCGGGCGATTCTTCCATCGGGATGAACGTGGCTGAATTGGCACTAGAGGACTACCGATTGTCCTTCGACGTGTCGGCGGACGTCAATGAGACCGCGGCGATCGTTCTCGATGCCAAGCATGACGGCGGTAAGAGTGGAGTGCTCATCGTGGGTGGGGGGAGCCCCAAGAACTTCGTGCTCCAGACGGAGCCCCAGATCCAAGAAGTGCTCGGAATCGAGGAGCGGGGGCACGATTACTATCTTCAGCTCACCGATGCGAGAGTGGATACCGGCGGTCTTTCGGGTGCGACACCCGGTGAGGCCGTGAGCTGGGGGAAGGTCGATCCGGACCAGCTTCCCGACGCCGTCGTTTGTTACGTGGACACGACGATCGGTCTGCCGATCCTCGCCTCCTACGCGCTTGCGAGACGGAAACCGCGTGCCCAGAGGCGGCTGTACGATCGCCGGCATGAGCTATTGGAGCAGCTCAAGGCCGCCTATCTTGCTGCGAGAGACTTCCGTGCCTCTCGGCTGGAAGCGGAGGCGCTGCCGGGGGTGGAGCCGTAGCCAATCAGTCCAGAGAGGCGCCCTCGCGAAACATGTTGGCCTGCTTCACCTCCTGAAGATAAGCAGCGAGTTCTGACGCAGTGCGGGCAGGGTCCCACACCATTTCGCGAGCGGCCATGTCGGCCACCATGGGCGCTTCCTGAATGGCGTGGTTCGGTACTTCGTAGAAGAGATGGGTGCGACGGATCAGCAGGTCGCTCAGCGTGACGGCCATTTCGCGACGCATCGCGTGATAGAGCTCGGCTCGCAATACAGGGTGCCCCGGGATCACGGGTTCGGCGAGGGGAGGCTCCGAGAGGGCCATGCGGGTGATGGCCGGTGTTTCGGTTCCATAGCACCGCACGAGATGCTCGGCCACCGGGGGAGAGAAACCCTCACGCTCCGCCTCTTCGATCAGAAGGCTGAGATCGCGTGCCTCACCCCCTGGAAGGAACTCCCGGTCCGTCGGCGCCCGCGGAGGACGGCTCCGACCGTCCAGCGCGTGCAGGCGGTCCGTAACCTCGTCAACCACCCCCGCGGCCACCCGCCGGTATGTCGTCAGATCGCCGCCAATAACGGAGATGAGCCCAGTCGGCCCCTCGAGAATGGCGTGCTCGCGCGGGACGCCGCCCGGGGCTACAGGTCGCCCCGGATCGACGAGCGGTCGCAGTCCCGCCCAGGCCACGCGCACGTCTTCGGGGGTAAGTCGGGCATCCGGGAAGAACGCATTCACCGAGCGCAGAAGGTAAACGACGTCACCCGGTCCGGGCCTGACGTCGTCAGGGTGAGCGGGGCTGTCGGTGTCCGTCGTCCCGACATAGGAGAGGGCACCTTGGGGTACGATGAATATCACGCGCCCATCAATCGGAGACAGAATCGTGAGCGCCTCGCGATTCCCCAGGCGCTGACGCGGCACTAGGAGATGGACACCCTTGGTTTTACGAAGTGCCGGCCGCTCCCCGACTGTGGCTCGAACCTCGTCGGACCAGGGGCCCGTCGCGTTGACCACAGCGGCGGCCCGCACCTTGAAGGTCGACCCCGTTGTGAGGTCGATGACCCGGGCGCCCCGAACGCGCCCTTCGGTAATCTCGAATCGGTCCACGTGCGCGTAGTTCGCCACGAGGGCACCCCGCCGGTGGGCGTCCCGCACGTTGGCCAGGGTCAGGCGGGCGTCGTCGCACACGGCGTCCCAGTACCTGGCCCCACCCCTCAACCCCCGGACCCGCAATCCCGGTTCGGCCCGCAGCAGCTCCCGCTTGCCCATCATTCGATGACGTCGCACGTTTCGGAAGAGCGTCAAGAGGTCATACAACCACAGACCCGTTTCGAGCTTGAAGCGAGATATGCGTGTTCCGTCGTGTATGGGGACGAGGAACGAACACGCAGTGACGAGATGTGGAGCGATCTGGAGGAGGATGCGACGCTCCTGGCTTGAGGCGAAGACGAGACGCCACTGTCCGTGTTCCAGGTAGGGGAGCCCCCCGTGGATCAAGCGGGACGACCGGGAACTCGTGCCGCAGCCGAAGTCGCCTTTGTCCACCAAGGCGGCTTGGAGCCCCCGCATCGCCGCGTCGCGCGCGATGCCGGCTCCGTTGATCCCGGCGCCAACGATCAGGAGGTCGACAGCGCCGTCGGCCATTCGTGCCAGATTCTCAGCCCTGGTATGATGAGAGAAAGGAGCGTCCATTAGGTGTTAGATCGCGTGTCCGAGGCTAAGACATGCGGAGCGCCGAGCCCATGGTTCATGTGGCACTCCCGGCTCATCCGCAAGAGCACCCGGGTGTTGGATATTGCGTGCGGACGTGGCCGTCATGCGATTGCTGCCGCGCGACTCGGCGCACACGTCATTGCCATCGACTCCGACGAGTACAAACTGAAAGCTGCCGCTGACAGCGCCCGGCAGGATGGTCTGTCAGTCGAGTGGGTGAAGGCCGATCTCGAACGGGGTCCCTTGCCACCGGGCCCGTTCGATCTGGTGATGGTCTTCAATTATCTGGACCGTGACCGCATGGCACAATTCCTCGCGACTGTGGCGCCGGGCGGGTATTTCATGTTGGAGACGTTTCTGGAGCAGCAACGAGAGTTTGGCTGGGGACCTACGTCGGCTGATCACCTCCTGAAGCCCGCCGAGTTGCTGTCCCTCGTCAATCCCTTCGAAATCGTCCTTGCCCGCGATGTGATCGAGACCATCGACGGCCGCCAGATGGCGCTCGCGAGCATACTGGCATGGTGTCCGCACGAATGAAAGGATCGCCTGACGGCGCTGGCTGCGCCACCTTGGCCAAACTAGGTTTGTAGCATGTCAGAACCTGAGAATGGACGTCGCGTCGCCGTGGTGGGGGGATGCCGTACCCCGTTTTGCAGGGCCGGGACCGCTCTCAAGGATTTCACGGCGGTCGATCTCGCGAAGCATGCAACGGTCGAACTCGTACATCGGCTCAACCTCGGGGGAAATGAGGTTGACGCAATGTTCTTCGGCCAGGTCTTGCCGAGTCCGCTGGCTCCCAACCTCGCGCGCGAGGTGAGTCTCCTGCCACAGTTTCCCAAACACATTCCCGCAGCTTCCGTGAACCGCGCCTGCTCGTCTGCCAACGAAGCCATCGCCCAAGGCTACCATCAAGTCGAGCATGGACATGCGGATGTGGTCATTGCCGGTGGGGCAGAGAGCCTCTCGCAGGTGCCGATACTCCACTCCCGCCGGTTCTCCGATCTGCTCATCGGTCTCAATAAGGCGAAGAGTGCAAGAGCGAAGTTGAGCCTGTTGTCGAAGTTCCGGCCCAAGGACTTGATCCCCGTGAGTCCCGCCATCGCCGAGCCGTCCACCGGTGAGACCATGGGACAGTCTGCCGAGAAGATGGCGAAAATCAACCGCATCACCCGCGACGCCCAGGATCAGTTTGCCCTGAGGAGTCATCGGTTAGCACACGCCGGCACGGAGGATGGGCGGCTCGCGCGGGAGATCGCCCCCATCTTCCCGTCGGCGGGTGACGAGCCGGTCACGACCGACAATGGGATTCGCGCAGACACCACCTTGGAGAAGATGGCAACGCTGCCGCCGGTGTTCGACAAACGGTATGGTACGGTGACCGCCGCGAACTCGTCCCCGCTCACCGACGGCGCAGCAGCGGTGTTGCTGATGAGCGATGAAGCGGCCCGTAGCCTCGGGCACGAGCCATTGGCGTACATTCGGTCCTATGCCGTTGCGGCGCTGGATCCCGGGGACCAGTTGCTCATGGGGCCGGCATACGCCGTCCCCAAGGCGCTCGAGCGCGCCGGGATCACCTGGTCAGAATTGGGACTCGTTGAAATGCACGAAGCGTTCGCGGCACAGGCGCTTTCGAACATTCAGGCCTTCGAATCTCGCAAGTGGGCCGAAGAGAACCTCGGCCGATCCGAGGCCATCGGCCAACTCGATTGGGACACGCTGAACGTCATGGGTGGATCCATAGCCATCGGACACCCCTTCGGCGCCACAGGGGCGCGTATCACCCTCACGCTCGCCAACGAGATGGCGCGACGGGATTTCCAGTACGGCCTGATCTCTGTGTGTGCCCAGGGAGGAATGGGCTTCGCCATGGTCCTCGAGCGGCGCTAGCCATGACCGCCGTTGCGAAGTACGTCGAAGAGGGCATCGCCTGGCTCGAGATTGATCTCCCAGGCGAGCCAGTGAACAAGATCACCCGGGGCGTCCGGGACGAGCTCGCTCCTCTGCTGGACGGACTGCGATCCGATGACACGATTCGGGCCGCCGTGCTCATTAGCGCTAAGTCGGGGAGCTTCATCGCGGGGGCTGACATCGACGAGTTCGTCGCCTTGAAATCGCGGGACGAGGCTCTGAGCCTCGTGACCCTCGGACAAGCACTGCTCACAAAGCTCACCAGTCTCGGCAAACCAGTGGTCGCGGCCGTCGACGGCGCGTGTTTAGGTGGTGGTCTCGAGACTGCCCTGGCATGTACCTACCGCATCGCCACCGACGACCCCAAGACCAGGATCGGGCTCCCGGAGGTTCAGTTGGGCATCCTGCCCGCAGCGGGGGGATGTCAGCGGCTGCCTCGGCTGATCGGTCTGCGTCGCGCCCTCGATCTCATCTTGACGGGAAAGCAGCTCCCCGGTAAGCGAGCTCATCGGGCGGGCATGGTGGACGAATTGGTGCATCCGGCGATCCTCCGCCCCGCAGCGCGGAAGGCTGCGCTGCGCCTCGCCGAGGGATGGCGACCCCGGCGGGGTCGTGGGGGGATCACGGAGCTGGCTCTCGAGAAGAATCCGGTCGGTCGCAAGGTGGTATTCAAGACTGCACGCAAGCAGGTGCTCAAGCGAACCGGTGGACACTATCCGGCACCGCTCGCCGCGCTTAGGGCCGTCGAACACGGGCTGACCCACGGCATCTCAGCCGGTCTCGATATGGAAGCGGCCGAATTCGCCGAGTTGGCTGTTGGCGACGTGTCGCGAAAGTTGGTACAGATCTTCTTCGCGACGACGGCACTGAAGAAAGATCCCGGCGTCGAAGGGGAAGCCCCACACCCCAAGGTGGTCGACAACCTGGCGATTATTGGAGCGGGGTTCATGGGTGCCGGGATCGGCGGAGTAGCGGTCTCGCAGGCCGGCGTCGACGTCCGATTCCGTGATACCGATCTCCGAGCAGTCGGCCGTGGCGTGAGAGCGGCTCGCAGAATCCTCGAGAACCGCCTCAAGCGCCGCCGAATCACGAAGCCTGAGTACCGTCGGCTCGTGCGCCTCCTGTCGGGAGGTACCGATTGGGCGGGATTCCGTCGCGCTGATCTGCTAATCGAGGCGGTGTTCGAAGACCTCGAAATCAAGCGTCAGGTCTTGCGTGAAGCGGAGCGCTGGGCGCGCGAAGACAGCGTGCTAGCGTCGAACACCAGCACTATCCCCATCGCCCGGATTGCAGAGGCCCTCAGCCGTCCCGAACGCGTGATCGGCATGCACTTCTTTTCGCCGGTGGAGAAGATGCCGCTGCTCGAGGTCATCGTGACGGACCAGACGACGCCGTTGGTGACTGTCACGGCTGTCGCGTTCGGCCGGGCCATGGGAAAGACGGTGATCGTCGTGCGGGATTGCCCCGGATTCTGGGTCAATCGGATCCTCGCGCCGTATATGAACGAAGCGGGACGACTGCTCGAGGAGGGTGTGACCATTGAGACCATCGATGGCGCCATGACGAAATTCGGCTTTCCGGTGGGTCCGATCACCCTGCTCGATGAGGTGGGACTCGACGTTGCCCAAAAGGCCTCCGGCGTGCTGCATGAAGCGTTCGGTCCCAGGCTGCGGCCGATGGAGGGACTCCACCGCATGACGGACGACGGCCGGCTCGGACGCAAGAATGGACGGGGCTTCTACCGCTATGAACAAGGAAAGAAGCGGGGCGTAGATGAAGCCGTTTACGAAATCATCGGTGCCGCGCCGGACCCGGAGGTCCCAAGCCAAGATATTGTGAAACGGCTGATCTACGCGATGCTCAACGAGGCCGCTCGCGCGTTAGCGGAGGGAGTCGTTCGATCTCCCAGGGACGGGGATATCGGTGCGATCTTCGGCATCGGGTTCCCGCCATTCCGCGGCGGGCCACTTCGGTATCTCGACGATATTGGTGCTGCGAAGACGGTGGAGACCCTCGACCAGTTGGCGACACGCTACGGCGATCGGTTCGCGGCTGCCCCCGTACTCCGACAACTCGCGGAACGGGGTGGTCAGTTCCATCCCGAGACCTGAACGAGTTCCAGCCTGACATGTTGCGCCGTGCATTCCTCTGGCTGAGTGAGCGACGCGGCATCTTCGATCTTGTCAAACGCAACGGTTTCGCACGGAGAATCGCGTCGCGGTTCGTGGCTGGCGAGACCGTGGAAAGTGCCATCGTGGTCAGTCGGGCGCTCAACGCGGCCGGGATCAGGGTGAGCCTCGACCTACTGGGCGAGAGCGTTACGAATGCGGCCGAGACACGGCGCGCTCGCGATGAGGTACGGGAGACCATTGACGCCATCACCGATGCCGGAGTCAAAGGTGGGGTCTCGGTGAAACTCACTCAGCTTGGTCTCGACATCGACCGGACCCTGTGTCTCGAAAACGTCCGTACGATTCTCCGGCACGCGCGGGAGCGGGAGGTCTTCATCCGGATCGATATGGAGAGCTCGGATTACACGGAGCGTACGCTCCGCATGTTTTTCGATCACCTTCAACCTGAGTTCCACGGTCGAACAGGAGTCGTCATTCAGAGCTATCTCCACCGCTCGGATAGGGATGTCGAGAAACTCGTCGAGCGCGGTGCGAGCGTGAGACTCTGCAAGGGCGCGTACGCGGAGCCTCCGTCGGTCGCGTTCCAAGCACGTAGGGAGGTGAACGCGTCGTTCGTTCGCCTCATGGAGCGCTTGCTGCTTGGAGGCCACTACCCCGCCATCGCTACTCACGATGAGGCGTTGGTCGGCCATGCCGTGGATTTTGCCTCCCGCCACAACCTCGCCAGCGATCAATTCGAGTTTCAGCTCCTGTACGGCGTTCGCCGCGACCTCCAGAATCGGTTGCAGCGGGAAGGCTTCAACGTGCGAGTCTACATCCCGTTTGGAACGGCCTGGTACCCCTATCTCATGCGACGTTTGGCCGAACGACCTGCCAACACGGCGTTCATGTTGCGTAGTCTGGTGAAAGAAGCCGTCGCCCGAGGACGATGATGGACGACGCCACATTCGGCGGGTATCTCGAGGTGCACGATCGTCCTCCGGCCTTCGAAGGTGCGGACGGCGCTGCCTATTCAGCGGACGTCTACGTCGACGATGAGCCTGATACCAGGGGCCGCTACGGCGGTGCAATTCTCTTCGTGCGTTGGTCACCAGATGGGACACGGCCCACGGGGCACGTAGAGACTCCCTACCTCGGCTTCGGCGCCACGCCCGGCGAGGCTAGCGCTGTGGTTCGAGCCCTCTCCCTCCATGAGGTCAAGGATCACCTCGATCGTGCCATTCGTGCGAGACGGGAGGATCCCACCTGGTAGTCGCGCGTCGCGGAGCCGTGCTATCCAAGGTGGGCGGCCGGTATCGGGTTTTTGTCGGGGGCGACACCGTCGTTGCGTCGTTGCGCGGTCGGTTGAAGCAGGCCTCGCGTGACCGAATCCTCGTGGGTGATTCGGTCACCCTCGACGTGCACGAGGACGGATCCATTACCATCGAGGGTGTCGAGCCTCGAACGTCGATCCTCAAGCGACGCAATCCTGGCAAGTCCGTCGGGGTGCGTGCCGTCGCCGCCAACATCGAGCAGATCGTGGTGGTGGGTGCTGCTCGACGCCCGGAGTGGCATCCCCATCTCATCGACCGGTTCGTGGCGGTGGCGGAGGCCAACCAATTGTCAGCCGTGATCGTGATCAACAAATGCGATCTGGTCGAGGACTGCAACGAGAGTCTGCAACCATACCAGCTGGCTGGGTACTCCGTTCTCGCGACGAGCGTACCCCGGCGGTCAGGCTTGGAAACACTCCGTGCGCAGCTCGCCGGACGGATCTCACTCTTCACGGGACCGACTGGAGTGGGCAAGTCCAGCTTGCTGAATGCGCTCCAACCTGGCCTTCGGTTGCGCACCGGGGAGGTGAGTGAGAGGGCGCAGGTAGGTCGGCACACGACCGTGGCAGCGGAAATGTACCCCTTCGGCAATGCGGGTTTCGTGGTTGACACACCAGGCCTTCGGGATGTCGGACTGTGGGGGCTGGAGCCTCAGGAGGTCGAAGCCGCTTTCCCCGAGATTCGGCGCACCGGCTCCGAATGCAGGTTCCATGACTGCCGTCACCGCGGAGAACCTGGCTGCGTGGTTGCCCAAGCGGTGGAACGAGGGCGAATAGCCCCGAGCCGCCTGGAATCGTTCCACGCTCTCTTGGACGAAGCCATCCGCGCAGCGAGACCGTGGGCGTAACGGTGCCGTAATGCCGGTCGCCGAGAGCCAAGGCGCGCCGTCGCTGGTGCGTCCGTTCCGTGGGGAACAGTACCGTGCCACTGACACGCTCTCTCGGCTCATCGCGCCTCCCTACGACGTGATCGGGCGAGAGAAACGGAAACAACTGGCTGCTCGCAGCGAGCACAACATTGTTCATCTGCTGCTGCCCGAGGGTGGTGAAGGTCGCTACGATCGGGCAGCCAGGTCGCTGGAGGCCTGGCGCAACGCCGGGATCCTAGAGCGGGCTCGAAACCCCGGCATCGCGGTCATCCGCCAATCCTTCCGACACTCCGACGGGATCACACGACACCGCACCGGCCTGATCGGGGCTGTCGCCGTCGAGCCGTTCGCTGCTGGCCGTGTCAAGCCGCATGAAAAGACGCATGCCAAACCCAAAGCCGATCGGCTGGCCCTGCTTCGCACTACTCGGACGGTGTTCGACGCACTCTTCATGCTCGCCCGGGACGAGAGCGGCGATCTGCAGAGCTGGCTGGCTGATGTGACCACGTCTCGTCCGTCGGCGCGTGCCGACCTCGACGGCGTGTCCGTCGAGCTCTGGATGACCGCCGGCGAGCCCGGGGAGCCGATCGCGGCTGCCGCCAACCAGGAAGCGCTCTACATCGCCGACGGACACCACCGGTACGAAACCGCCATCGCATTTCAAAGAGCTTCTCCCCAAGCGGATCGAACACTCTCCCTGATCGTCCCCTTGGGCGATCCTGGGCTGGTTGTCCTGCCGACGCATCGAGTGGTCCATGGCCATCCGATTCGGCATGAGGCGCTCTTGGACCACCTGCGTGAGCGTTTTCAGGTACGGGAGGTTCCTGCGGAGGATGATTTCGTTCGGTTACTCGAGGGGACAAAGAGCCAAGGGACGTTGTGTGCGTTGGTGTTGTCGGGCCGCGTCTATCTGCTCCTTCGTAAGGGGGGCGCGTCTCTGGGTGAGCGCCTCACGGGTGATCATCCTGCGGTTGCGAGCCTCGACGTGACTCGAGCCGATGCTTTGGTCGTGAGGCCTGCCCTGGAGGCGGCTGGCGAAGCGGCCCGGGTCTCCTACACGGCGGACGTGGGGGAGCTGCTCCGCACAATTGCGGGTGGCGAGGCCGTCGCTGGGATCGTCCTCACCCCCCCCAGCGTGGAGGAGGTGTTAACGGTGGCGGACGCAGGTGCGACCATGCCCCAAAAGTCGACGTACTTCGTTCCGAAGGTGCCCAGCGGACTCGTCCTGCTGCCCCTCGACTGAGCTCCGCCGGTCTGAGGAAACCTACTTGCCTATCTCCCGCACAGCTTGACGCAATCGGGCCCAGACATGGACGGCATATCGCAGAAAGTTTTCGCGTTGAAGGGGCCGTGTCCGGAGGTAGTCCCACGCGGCACGGCCGCCCTTGTGCGTATTGCACCTGGTGCACGCGGACACGAGATTTCCCGGCGAATGGTCGCCCCGTTTGACTCGCGGCTGAACATGATCCACCGTGAGTTCACGGTCCGGAAACACTTGGCCGCAATAGACGCACCGATACCCGTCTCGTGCAAAGATCGCGTTCCGTCGCTGTCGGGCACGTTGAGACGAGGCCATGGTTGAAACCTTCAACGTGATGAGTACTGATGCCACCCCGCTCCAGAGACAGAATACTCGCCAATCTCGAGTCCATCTACCGCGAGGCTTACGACCGAGCAAAAACCACAGGCGACGGGGAGCGCATGTTAGACCTCGATGCCTCGTACCAACGGGAGCAACTCATCCTGGAAGTGCTCCTGGACGTACGGGACGCTCTCCTTGGGCGGGCACCGGCAGGGAAGTCAGCCCTGGAGAAGATCGAGACGCTGCGGCGGCTCACGCGGCTGAAATGAAAAAAGCGCGATGCGAACGCAGGTCGTGTCGAGCGCTGGGTGGGCGCGACAGACGTTCAATGTAAGTGGCAGTTCTCCGACCAAAGCGGTGTGATCCGTGTCACGTCGCCTTGGTCCGTGCTGGGTGCGGACCTTGCTGGCCTCACTATCGAACCCCGCTATCTTTAGGCCACTATGGCTACGCAAGCGAGATCGAAAGCGGTCCGACGGACCAAGCATTCACCGGCGACGCAGCTTGGCAAGGACGAGTTGCTCGATATGTACCGCGTCATGCTGACCTCCCGTCGATTGGACGACAAAGAGATACAGCTCAAACGGCAAAACAAGATCTTCTTTCAGATTTCGGGCGCTGGACACGAGGCGGTCCTAGTGGCTGCTGCAAGAGTGCTGAAGCCCGGCCACGACTGGTTCTATACGTATTATCGTGACCGCGCCCTCTGCCTGGCCTTGGGAATGACCCCCACGGAGATGCTCCTCTCAGCCGTCGCCGCCGTGGACGACCCCAATTCCGGCGGTCGGCAGATGCCTTCGCATTGGGGTCACAAGGAACTCAACATCGTGACCACGTCGAGCCCGACGGGGACGCAGTTCCTCAATGCCGTCGGCTGCGCCGAGGCCTGGCTCCGTTATCACCTCCTCCGCGATATCCCAGAAAGGGATGATCTGATCAAGAAGGACGAAGTCACGTTCTGTTCATCCGGGGAGGGAGCCACCAGCGAAGGAGAGTTCTGGGAGGCGCTCAACACCGCATCAAACCTGGAACTGCCCATTCTCTTCCTCATCGAGGACAATGGATACGCCATCTCGGTCCCGGCTGAGATACAGACGGCCGGTGGTTCGGTCTCGAAGCTGGTGGCCAACTTCCCGAACATGCTCGTCGAGGAGGTGGACGGCTGCGATCCGCTCGCCTCCTACGAAGTTCTATCCCGAGCGGTTGCTCACGTCCGCGCGCGGAAAGGGCCCGCCTTCGTTCACGCGCACGTGATTCGACCATACTCACATTCGCTCTCGGACGATGAGGTGCACTACAGGCCGCCGGAGGAGCGTGAGGCGGAAGCGAAGCGCGATCCGTTAGTCACGTTTCCAGCTAGGCTCATCGACGAGGGGCTCTCGACGGAAGGAGAGATCGAGGAGATCAAGGCTCAGGTCGATGAGGAGGTGGAGTTGGCCACCGAGGTGGCGTTGAGCTCACCCCAGCCCGCGCCAGATACCGTGTGCCTCCACGTGTACTCGCCCGCCGTAGATCCAAGCGCCGAGCAATTCGATACCGAAGACGACCCCCAGTTCAGTGGTGATCCCACCACGATGGTGGATCTGCTCAACAAGTGCCTAAGGGACGAGATGGAACGGAACCCCCGGATCGTGATTCTCGGCCAGGATGTGGCCGATGCGTCACGGGAGAAACACCTCGAGGAGGTCAAGGGTAAAGGTGGGGTCTTCAAGGTCACCTGGGGGCTCCAGAAGCAGTTCGGTAGTGCGCGCGTGTACAACTCGCCGCTCGCCGAGGCCAACATCGTCGGCCGGGCAATCGGTCTCGCCACCCGCGGGATCAAGCCCGTCGTCGAGATCCAGTTCTTCGATTACATTTGGCCGGCTTATCACCAGATCCGTAACGAGTTGGCGCTCATCCGGTGGCGGAGCAACGGCGATTTCAGCGCGCCGGCCGTCATTCGGGTCACGTACGGCGGATATCTCAAGGGCGGTGCCATCTACCACTCCCAGACCGGCGCCGCCGTCTACACCGGGATCCCCGGTCTCCGCGTCGTGTGTCCCTCATCCGCCCTTGACGCGAACGGCCTCCTCAGAGCCGCGATTCGCTGCGAGGATCCCGTCATCTTCCTCGAGCACAAGCACCTCTACCGCCAGACCTACAACAAGGCACGGTATCCCGGACCGAACTTCATGGTCCCTTTCGGAAAGGCGAAAGTGGTGCGTGAAGGAACGGATCTGACGGTCATCACGTATGGGGCGGTGGTTCAGCGGTCGGTGCAGGCGGCCAAACAGGTAGAAGAATCCGACGGCGTCAGTGTCGAAGTCATCGATCTCCGGTCCCTGAATCCGGTGGACTGGGATGCGATCGGAGAGTCGGTGCGGAAGACAAACAAGGTCATCGTCGCCTACGAAGACTCGCTGTCGTGGGGGTACGGGGCGGAGATCGCCGCTCGGGTTGCGGACGAGCACTTCACGTGGCTCGACGCGCCAGTGCGGCGAGTCGCATCGCTCGATACCTTCGTCGCGTATTCACCCGAGCTCGAAGAAGCAACTCTGCCGCAGATTGCGGGACTCGCGGATGCGATGCGGGAGATGGGGAACTTCTAGGGGACGGTTCCGACGCCCGCGATCATATCTTCCCTAATGCTTGCTTGATTTCGTCGGCGGCATCGATGGCCGCCTCAACGTCGATCTTGAGGGCCCTGGCTTGTTGGGTGGCCGACGTGAGGTCGTTTAAGACAGCAGCAACACCCGCCGATCGCAATCGCAGGAGATCGAATCGGACGTTCTGCACGGCCAGTACGCACGATTCGAACTGGGCCTCCACCCGCGACCGCCGTCCTGCCAACTCAGCCAGCACGGATCGCTGGCGCTGAAGAAGCTCGAGCCGACGATCAGTGTCCGGTTCCGCTCCGCCGTCCTCCAACTCCTTGATGCGCTGATCGAGCCCCGCCAGCGCGTCTTCGTCGACATTGCCCTCCATCTGCTGTAAGGTGCGGGCGAGGTCGCCCGCCCGTGCCACCAGGGCGTCCACGGTCGGCACGACATCCGGGAGCATTTGGCGCTCGGAATCCGGTAGCCGCTCGACGATCTGTAACGTCGCTGCTCGATCCCGCTGCATTTGCCGGATCTGACCGGCCAGCTTCCCGAACTCGCCCGAGGTCGGCTCGGCAAGCTGGGCAGGCGGGAGCATCCCAGCCTGTGCGGGATTCACCGGAGGTAGAGCGTCCGGAGCGGGCGGACGATTCAATACATCCCGCATGCTGTACCCTTGCGACCAGAGTTTCCCGTACTGCGATGCAAGGCCGATCCCCCAGCCAATCGCCGGAAACAGAAACCAGGGCGTGGCGATTCCTGTGACCACGTTCATCAAGAGGAGTCCCCCGTTCACCGAGACATACGACGCGAAGTTCGCCCGGAACTTCCGTACGATATCAGGCTCACCACCCGGCGTGCTCACCACCGGCGCGCTCGGGCGCTCGCGCTCCCGGGGCCGACTCGGGCGGGGACGGCCGCGCGACCGTTCCTCGTCGAACCAGTCCCACCACTCTCGATCCCGCGGCTGCCGGCCTCGCGCGGCCGAGGGACGAGGGCGCCTGCGAGACATGGAGGAGCGCGGCCGATAACTGGCCACCGAGCGGTTCTCCAACGCACGTCGCACGGAGTCGGCCGTGGGCCAGCGGTCCTCGGCGTCCTTTTCGAGACACCGGATAACCGTGGACGCGAGGTCTTCCGGGCAGTCGGTCCGGAACCCCGCGATGTCGGGGACGGGCTCTGTTATCTGCTTCATGAGCATGCCGGCGACCGTCGGGGCCTTGAACGGAACCTGACCAGTCAGCATCTCGTAGCCGACCACACCGAGGGAGTAGATGTCACTCCGCGAATCGATCTCACGCTCTCCGGCTGCCTGCTCAGGACTCATGTAGGCCGGCGTGCCAATCGCAACGCCCGTTCCAGTCAATGTCCCGAGACTCACGTCAGACAACGCCTTGGCGATCCCGAAGTCCGTTACCATCACCCGACGACGTGTTCCCTCGAGCAAGATGTTGTCGGGTTTGATGTCGCGGTGGATGACCGACATCGCGTGCGCCAGCCCCAGCGCATCGGCGGTCTCTTTCATGATGCGCCGCACTTCTTCGGCCGGGAGCCGTTCGCGACGCCGCAGTCGTGCCGCCAGCGATTCGCCATCCACATAGCCCATAATGAAATAGACTAGACCCTGGGCTTCCCCGACCGTGTGAATGGGAACGATATGTGGGTGGGACAGTCGCGCTGCGGTTTGCGCCTCACGTAAGAAGCGCTTCCGAATCTCTTGACGGAAAGCCAGCTCGGGCGGGAGCACCTTGATTGCCACTCGTCGCCTGAGCTTGACGTCCCGAGCACTGTACACGATCCCCATACCCCCGCGGCCGATCTCGCCCTCGATTCCGTACAGCCCCGCGAGGGCCTCGGCCAAACGCTCGGCGACGGGGCCCAGTTTGTCCTCTGCCATGTGGCATCTGCTCCCGACCGTCGGTAGATTAACCTTGCGCTAACCCACTGGCAACCGGCGAGCTACACGATTGCGAGGACACTATGCGCTGGGTAACCGACGATGCTGGACGACGTTGGTGCGTCGAACGCGTCGGGCGCACGTCGGGCATGATTCCGCCCAAGAAGAGCACCACGACCTTCCCAGAGCCCGCCGACATCGTTCGCTTCAGCTGCGAATCGGATCGGGAGGAATCGGCTCGCGAGGTCACAACCCGCGCCGGTCTGCTCGAGCAACTCACCGACAGCGAACTGCGTGCCCTCCTGAATATCGCCCCCAAAGCGCCCTAGACACTCCACGCCAACAATCCCGCCACTATGGCAGTATCACCATCCTGTCTGTAAGGAAGGCAGGAACGCTGCTGCCCCTCTGGGTGTTTTAGTCACATATCGCGGCCGTGGGGTGGCACAATAGGTGCCCACTAGCGAAATACATGGCTAGACACACCAACCCGAACGCCATTTCGGGAGAGCGAATGACCATGCCACACAACACCGCTCGACGGGTGCAACTGCCCGTCCTGCCGCTGCGCGATATGGTCCTGTTCCCTGGTGTCACGGCCCCCATTGGGGCTGGGCGGCCGGGCACGCTCCGCGCTATCGAGGCCTCGCTGAAGCGGGAGGATCGGCTCATCTTCGCTGTCGCACAGCGGGAGAACGTCGAGGACGCAAGGCCCGAGCTCCTCCAGACCATGGGAACGGTTGCCCGTATCGGTCAGGCCCAGCGAAGCCTCGGTGGTGTCCAACTCTTGCTCCACGGAGAGTTCCGGGCCTCGGTCCTCCACTACAACCAGGCGGACGGCTACATCGACGCCGTCGTCCAGGAAGCGGCCGACCTGCCCCCCTTGAACCCAGAAGATCCGGCATACCTCGCTCTGTACAGGGAAGTGCGGGAGCGCGCAGCCGAACTGGGTGAGAAGACGGGCCTCCCAGAGGATGTCGTTCAACAGGTCCTAGAGGGGGTCACGGATCCCGGGCGCTTTGCTGATCTGGTCGCTGGCTATGTCGATGTGTCCGCCACGGAGCGCCAAGACTTGCTCGAGACACATGGTGTCGAGGAGCGCCTGCGGCGGGTGCTGGTTCATGTTCAGCGACAGGTGCAGATGTTGGAAGCGCAGGAGGATATCAAGAGCAAGGTCCAAGAAGAGCTGGGCGAGCGTCAGCGCGAGATATTCCTCCGGGAGCAGCTCAAGGCGATCCGCAAGGAGCTCGGCGAGGATGACACGGCGACTGATCACACCGAGCTGCGGGAACGACTTGAGCAGCTCGAGCTCCCCGAGGAGGCGCGTAAGGAGGTCGATCGGGAGTTGAGTCGGCTTGAGCGGATGCAACGCGAATCGATGGAGGCGCAAGTGGTGCGCACGTTCCTCGAAACGATCGCCGAGCTTCCGTGGACCGAGCGGAGCGAGGATATCCTCGATCTCCAACGGGCCGCAACCGTCCTCGATGAGGATCACTACGGGCTGCAAGATGTGAAGGACCGTATTCTCGAGTTTCTTGCGGTGCGTCAATTGCGACAGCAGCGCGCGAATGGCAATGACCGCGAGGCGCCAGTGGGGAATGAGGACGATCGCCGCAAGGGGTCGATCCTCCTCTTCATTGGGCCTCCTGGTGTTGGCAAGACCTCCGTAGCCAAGTCCATTGCCCGTGCGATGGGGCGGAAGTATGTGCGGATTTCCCTTGGCGGTGCCCGCGACGAAGCGGACATTCGGGGACACCGACGGACATACGTCGGCGCCATGCCGGGCCGGATCGTCCAGGGGATGAAGCGGGCGGGCACGAAGAATCCCGTGTTCCTCTTGGATGAAGTCGACAAACTCGGCATTTCCTTCCAGGGCGACCCCGCCTCCGCTCTGTTGGAGGTCCTGGACCCCGCGCAGAACGACAGCTTTACCGACCACTACCTGGGGGTGCCATATGACCTCTCGGAGGTGCTGTTCATCGCAACCGCCAACTTCCGCGCGAACATTCCCGAACCGCTGTTGGATCGGATGGAGATCGTTGAGTTTACCGGGTATACAGAGCTCGAGAAACTCGCGATCGCTCGCCGCTATTTGCTGCCACGCCAGCTTCAGGAGGCGGGCCTCGGCCCCGAGGAGCTCGAGCTCGCCGACGATGCAATGCGCGAAGTGATCTCCCGCTACACGCGCGAGGCCGGCGTCCGTCAACTTGAGCGGGAACTCGGGAAGATCGCGCGGAAAGTGGCCCGCCGAATCGCCGCAATCGAGATCCAAGAGCTCGTAGTGGCGAGGGAAGGTGTTGGAGAGCTCCTTGGTCGCCCAACAGTCTACCCGGAGCATGCTTCCGCCGAGGACCAGGTCGGCGTGGCAACGGGCATGTACTACACCCCCGTTGGCGGCGACATCATGTTCGTCGAAGTGTCGGTGATGGATGGATCGGATAATCTCGTTCTCACCGGCCAGCTGGGCGACGTGATGAAGGAGTCGGCGCGTGCCGCGCTCACCTATGCGAAGTCACACGCCGCGGACCTGGGGATTCCTGCGGAGATGTTCTCGAGGAAGGACGTACACATCCACGTACCGGCTGGCGCGATCCCAAAGGACGGACCCTCGGCGGGAGTCACCATGGCGACCGCGCTGATCAGTGCCCTTTCGGGCGTCGCCGTGCGGCACGACGTCGCGATGACGGGCGAGATCACGCTATCTGGCCGCGTCCTACCCATCGGAGGCGTAAAGGAGAAAGTGCTGGGCGCGTGCAGGGCTGGGGTGACGGACATCGTGTTACCCGAAGAGAACTTATCCGCACTGGACGACCTGGCGACAAGCGAACGAGCCGGGATTGCGGTCCACCCGGTCCAAAGCCTAGACGAGGTTCTCGACGCGGCGCTTCGAAAGCCGATCCGAGGGAAGGTCGCCGGAGTGGGTCAGACAGACGGAGTCGGCCTGGTCCCCAGCCCGAACTGAAGAACGCGGGTCACGACCACGAAAGCGATCTGATCAATAGGTCGCAGGCCCGTTCCAGCCATTCGGACCGGCGCTCACGCGACGGGCCGTTTGCCAGTGGATCTTCCAATGCCAGGTAGCCGAGCACCAAGACCACAGCCTGACGCCCGGCCAAGTGCGGGTCCACGTCATCCCGAAAATAGCCCAGCCCCTGTCCTTCAGACACGAGTTCCGAGAGCTCGCCGACCAGACCCCGCACGTACGCCCCCAGGGTTGCCGCCGAGGCCTCGTGGTCGGTGAGGCCCCTGACCAGGAGGCCAGCGAGTTCGGGTTGATCTGCGAGGGAACGGTAGACCGACCGGAGCGTCTGCCTGATCCGCTCGGCAGACCCCCTTGGCTCGCGATGGACGCCGTCTGAGGGAGTCCCGGCGGCAAGGCGGCCTCCGGCGCGTGATACTACGGCGTCGTACAACCCACGCTTTGAGCCGAAATAGTAGAAAATGAGCTGCTTGTTCACGCCAGCCCGCGCAGCAATCTCCGCTGTTCGCGCACCTGCTAGCCCTTTTGAGGCGAACTCCTCGATGGCCGCGAACAAGATCCGCCCTCTCCTACTACCTTGTTTCTCTTGAGCTTGCACTCTCAATCAACCGGTTGAAACAATGACGCCCCAACATGTGGAACCGCAGAGTTTCCGTCAAGCCGAGACCGTATGGACGATGTGTGAAATAGCGGCAGATATGACCGCCACGATGACCGGATCGGATGACCAGTACCCCTCGAAGGCTGGCTGGCCTGTGCGCGCGACCATTGCTACTTCGGGAGTCGCGAGCAGAGCGACCGGACCGGCGAACTCTGGCGGCAACAAGGTCGTGGGAATGCGTCCCTTGAGTACGAACGGAAGGTGGACCTCCTCTGGCCCGGTCGCCCAGAGCTCGCAGATCCCTCCGTCGGCGGCTCGCTTTCTCCAAAGGGGCATCAATGCGCCGAGCAGCGCGGCTGGCGCGATCGCCCGTACGGGGCCCGTCGAACGCGCAGCCGTGCGAATGGCGAGCTGTTCGAATGCACGCCGCCCGTTGATCGCCAGAAGACTCTGCTCTCCCTCCCCACGGAGGCCGCTGACCTGCTCCTCAAACCGCTCCAGAGTCTCAGCCTCCCGTTTGACCACTCGCGCCAGCAGTGCCTTCGGGCTCACCGCCCGGAAGAGCTGTGGAGTCTCCCGCTGCGCCACCACTGCCGCGTCCTTTGCCACCAGGCCGTTGAGCGCCTGGTAGACGTTGGCCCGAGCGAGAGCAAGCGCCTTGCCCAAAGCGTAGCCAGAGGAGGTTCCCCCCTCGAGCAGCGCCCCGTAGACGAGACTCTCAGTCGGCGTGAACCCGAAGGGCGTCAGGTCGATCTGCATGGGTAGTAGCAGAAACTACTACCATTGCTGTGTGGGGCCAATCCTATGGCGAGAGCCTACGTGACGAAATCCAAATCCCGGTCGGCAAGTCGTGCGATGAGGGCAAGTCGAAACGTGACGTCGGCCTTGCGCCGCTCGGCTGTTCGCCCATCCAATTCGAGCGGGAATGCGAAGTCGGCGAGCCCAGAGGGGCTCCGCGGAATGGCTCGGAGGTTCTTGGGGTTCCAAACGCCGTCGTCGTCGCAGTCCTTCTGCAGGCGTGCTAGGATCCGCTGCGCCGTGGCCGATTGGTCGAGCATTCCCAACCGCGCCAACAGCTCCATCCAATGAAGGGCGAACGGCAGGTCGGCTGGGTTCCCGGCGCTGTCGGCATGAAGGGGATCGCCCAGCACGTGAAAGACCGGCTTGATGACCTTGCGCCCCAGCTGGATGGAATAGGCTCGTTTCGGCGCGGGCTGCGCGAGGAAGATGCCGAGGCGATCGGCGAATCCCGCACGCTCGCGCTGGAGAGCGGGCATGAAGGCGACCATGGCAACGGAGAAGACCGTGGGTGGGTACGCGTCCGACTGCAGAAGGTAGCGCGCGCCCTTCCGCACAACGGGCTTCTCGGCTAGCTCGCTTCGAAGGAACTGGGACATCTGGCTGGCAATGCGGTGGGCGGAGCCACGGACCCTGGGATCCTCCGCTTGTCCCGCCTGGGCCAGGGCTGCCGTAGCCCCCTCGCGCATCATGTTGCGAGCCCAGCCCACGACTTGGACGTTTGTTTTTGCCGCTTTGCGATACTCGAAGAGCAGTCCGGGGTCCGTGTCCCGGGACAGCACTCGGTAGAACAGCCGGTCGGCCAGCCGCAACGCGCGTTCGTCGCGCGGCACCCCCAGCTCCAGGAGATGGCGGTATTGGGCCACTGTGCCCACATCCTTGATGCCCTGGGCCTTGGCCGGAGCGATGCCAAGGACGTTACCTGCCCAGAGCCCGTCGCCCTTTTGCTTCTTCAGGGTCTGAACGACGCGCTTGAAGCTCATCAGTTCCTGCTGGAGTGCGTCGATGTCGCCTTGCGTGGCAGAGCCGGGAGGGAGGATCTCGGTGACGGTGCGCCACCGAATGGAGGCACAGGCGTTGTCCCGGATCCAGGTAACGGGGACGCGGTGTGAAGTGGGCAGCTCCAGCTTCGGCTCCTGGCGAGGACCTCGGGGAGGAGGTGATTCGGGCGGGAACATACTCCCTTTGCTCCGAATCGGCCAGTAGGAAGGCTAACGTATTGCCAAGAAACGCCTTAAAAGGTGATTCACATCTTCAGGGACTACCACGTCGGTCACGCAGAAAGCGCAGCTGCTCGCCCGCGGGTCGGTACGGCGAGTCGATATGCCAGATCGGGAATTGGTCCGTCTGTGCGAGCGCCCAGCCCATCCGAATCAGGATCCGTGCCTGCTGCAGAACACCCGCGAAATCGGCCTCGGGTGCGGCTTCGTCGCTGGGTCGATGAAGCCGGTCGGCAACGCGGGCTCGTAGCTGCTCCATTCCCCAGCCGTTGGGCCGGCCCCGGTAGCGGGTGCCGCCGGCGACTTGGAGCGCAGGCACGCCCGCGCGGGCAAATGGAAAGTGATCCGACGAAAAGAACCGACCTCCTTCGGGCCAAGGGTCTTCGACTACTTCCATTCGCTCCGCAGCCACCGCGTGCGCGAACACTGAGTCCAGGGTGGAAGACGCGGCACCGAGTGCGACCGCGTCTTCGGTAGCACCGAGTGCGAGGGTCTCATCGATGTTGAGAACAGCGACGGTGCGCTCCAGCGGGACCGTTGACGCGGCCACGTATCTCTTCGCGCCCAGCAAGCCAGGTTCTGCACCGGTGCTGAAGATGAAGATCAGCGAACGGCGCATGCGGGTTGGCTCTCCGGCAAAGGCGGCGGCAGTGGCAAGGAGACTGGCGGCGCCCGGGGCGTTGTCTACGGCACTGTAGTCGACGCTGTCCCCCCAAGCCGCCTGTCTCTTGCCCACATGGTCGTAGTGCGCCAGGTAGAGCAGAGCCTCGTCCCGAAGTCCGGAGTCCCGGCCCTCCAGTCGCGCCACTACGTTCGCGGCGGTCACCGCGCGCGTCTGACTCCGGATGTGCACAGCCGCGTGCGCCCCCAGCCCGATCGGCGCGAAGCCGGAAGCCCTCGCGCGTCGCACCAACACGTCGAAGTCCACGCCTGCCGTCTGTGCCAGACGTCGTGCGGCCGCTGCGGTTATCCACGACGCAAACCTCAGGGTGGTTCGCCTGCGGTTCCGCGGCAGCAGCTGTTCGCCCGACCAGGTACTCTGAACGGCTCGCCAACTCCGCGGATCGAGGTCATCGAGGTGAACCAAGATGGCTCCAACGGCCCCCACGCGCGCGGCCTGCTCGAGCTTATAGGTCCACCATCCGTAATACGTCATGGACCGTCCGTTGAAGATCGTCGAATCAGCTGCGCCAGGGTCGTTGGCCAGGAACAGTAAGATCTTCCCCGCTAGTGGTGTTCCCTTGAAGTCATCCCAATTCCATTCGGGAGCTTGGATCCCATAGCCGACGAACACGACGTCTCCGTCGACCGTGAGCGACGAGTCTGGTCGCTCCGGCCAGGCGACGTAGTCCTCCAGGGGAGCAAAAGCAGTGGTGCGACGGCCCGAGCCGACGACGAGAGAGGCCTCGGGGGTCAGGCCTACCATCTCAACGGACTGGAAGAACGTTCCGTTGGGTGCTGCCGGCTGGAGTCCCAAGGTGGTGAGCTGGCTCGCCAGATAGCGGGCGGCGATCGCACCGCCCCGCGTGCCAGGCCCCCGGCCCTCGAGGAGGGGGTCGGACAGGAAAGTCGTGTGGGCGCGCAGCACTCTCTCGTCGACCCTGGCGAGGATCCGGCTCAGCACCGGCTCGTCTTCCTGAAGTCCCCGCCGTTGCGCTGCGGCACCGGTGGGGACGCTCAAGTGTGCAACCACGATCGCCACGCCCCATCCGAGACGCCGCCTAGTCACTGGGCCTCTGGAACGGGGCATCGGACGGTGGATATCGTGCCGGGGTGCCCCAGGGCGGACTCACTGGTGAGGACCAAGGTCTCCTCATCTAAGAAGTCCACTCCTTCCCCTTGCGGCTCCCGCAGGCCGATCCAGCAGGGATAGCCGTGCTGAGGGAAGCCGCCGTTCGTCTCGCGCTGATAGAAAAACAACTGGGTATAGGTGCGTAACACGAACCGTGCCCCGCTCGGCGACACGGCAGCTCCCGTTACCACCTGACCGACCCGGCGCATCGGCACGATCGGCAGGGTCCCCACCTGCACTGCCGTAACAGTCTCGCCCTTCACGGCTTCTGGTCCGATGCAGAATACCTGGATGGGGCCTGTCCGCCCCTTCGTTACGAGAAAGATCTCTCCCTGAGGCGTCACCGCCAAAGCCTCGACATCATGCGCGCGGTCGGGATAGCGGACCCGTAGGGTGTGGAGGGTGAGGGGGATGGAACCCCGCATGCGGGGAGGGGGCTCCCGGATCACATGGATGACCGCATGCGACCGGTTCTCGAGGTTGTCCCCGGTATCTGCGATGTACACACAGTCGCCGGTTCCGTCTATACACGGCCCAATCGCGATGTCCTCCCAATCGGTCGCGACGACACCCAACAATCGATGTTCTCCCAGGTCCTCGCCGGCGAGATTCGTCGCATACAAGACTGGGTCGTTCCCGGAGTCGTTGTGCGTCCAGAGCACGCCAGCGTGGGCGCGGCTCGTGGCAACCCCGGAGCTCTCCCGGATTTGCTCCGCGCGGAACACGCCCGTGCGTTCGAAATGGAAAGGCTCGACGGTCTGTGCGGTGGCGCGCGAACCGCCGCCGGCCATCAGCAGGCACAGCACCACCGCCCGTCCACCACTCGGCGCTCGCAGTTTTGGCATGAGAACGTATTGTATCGGGTGCTTGCTCACGGGTAAAGGAACCGCGATGTTTCTCCGCGATGATCGAGGCATTGCTGCAGCGACCTGTCGAGAAGCGGCCCGATCACGTCCGCTTCGAGGGCCGCATCCTGATCCTGGTGGACGATGCGGATCTGGTTCGACGTCAACTGGAGGGCGAAGACCTCGAATGGCCCATCCATGCGTCGTTGCGCGACGATATCTCCACTGACGAGATCACCCCCGCATACATCTGCTACTACTACGACGAGACCCTGGGCGATTTTCCGTATCTGGGCCTCAAGGCTGGCGACGACTTTCCCGTAACCCGGGGCAGCGTGAAAGCCGGCCGGTTCGAGTGTTCCGTGGCTGGAAAGCGGCGTGGGAAGGGCTCGTCACGCGAACAATCCCCTTATGCCGAATTGTGTGCAGGCATCCGACTCGTGATTGCAGAGAGCATCGAGCGGATCTACCGGGAGAACTGCCAGAATCTCGGGATGCTCCCGAGCACCAACTTCGATCTTATCAGGCGGATTCGGCTAGGTGAGGAGATCCCGCTGCGCGAGTTCACGGACGGCGAGGGCGAGATCACCAGGGGGATCATCGAGTACGGCGGGCTCTTTCAGTACAACGTCGCCCGGATCCAAGAGCGCGTCCAGGTGCCGGAGATCACCACCACGCGGCGGTCGATGACGCTGGCCGAGAAGATCATCGCCCGACACTGGGTGACGAATCTTGCCCGCGACCATGTCGGCATTCCGTACGTCCAGACCGGTGACGAGGGCTTCGTCCGAACCGACATTCGCTTCAGCCACGAATACGTAACGCCCATGGCCACCATTTTCTGGCGAGATCTCGTTGGCGAAGACGCCAGCGTCATCGATCGCGAGTCAGTGTTCTTTTTCCGCGATCACCTCACATACCTCGAGCTCGCGATGACGGATGAGCGTAAGGCACAAGGGCTGCTCGACATCGCTCTCGAGCTCAAGGCGAAGCAGGAACAGTTCGCGAAACAGCAGGGGATCAAGTTGTATGGTGAACTGCCACGGCTCGGGCCGCGCACGATGGTGCGGGGATCTGAGGCCATCTGCCACTCGAAAATCCTCGAGCAACACGCGCTACCGGGGCACATCATCATCGGCAGCGATTCCCACACGCCTCACGCTGGAGCGATCGGGAGTGTCGCCTTCGGAGTGGGGACCACGGCCATCTTCAACTCGTGGCTCACGAAGGACGTGCGAATCAAAGTCCCGCCCTCCGTCCTCATTCGTGTGCGAGGAGCCCCACCGGACAATGTGACGGCGAAGGACTTCATGCTGCAAATCCTTCGCCATCCCTACGTGAAGAACGGTCACGCCATAGGGAAAATCGTCGAATACGCCGGGGCGGCGGTCGAAGGCCTCTCGATCGACGAGCGCGCTACGATGACCAACATGGCCGCCGAAGTCGGGGCGTTCACGGGCATCGTGCGGCCGGACGCCAAGGCTGTTGAATTCCTCGTCCGAGAGCGCGGCATGGATGCCGCCGTGGTCGAGACCATGCTCGAGGGTCTGTATTCCGATTCGGACGCCGAATACGAGACCATCATCGATTTCGACGCGACGGAGCTTCGCCCGATGGTTGCGCTGCCGGGGGATCCCGGTAACGGTCTCTTCATAGAGGAATTGGGGGGTCCGATAGAGGTGGACATTGCGTATGCGGGCTCGTGCACCGCAGGCAAGAAGTCGGATATGGACATGTACGCTCGCGTGTTCCGCGACGCCCTCGATCGTGGGCACCGCGTGCACCCGGCAGTCAAATGCTACATTCAGTGCGGCTCCCAAGAGGTGAAGCGGTACTGTGAAGAGCAGGGATACCTCGAGATCTTCAACGAGCTCGGTGCCGAGTTCATTGAGCCGTCGTGCGGTGCCTGCATCAACGCTGGGCCCGGTGTTTCCTACGATCGCGAGACTGTGACCATCAGCGCCATCAACCGCAACTTCCCCGGTCGGTCCGGGCCGGGCCAGCTCTACCTGGCCAGTCCCTATACGACAGCGGCGAGTGCGATCGCGGGATACATCACGGCCTGGGAAGGGAGGGTCATCGAAACGCTTGCCTGAGCAAGCGGCGGGCGGGTTGGCTCAGTGGAACTACCTCAGCTAGCGAAAAGGCTCGCCGAAACCGCCCGGGGCAAGAGGTACCCGGGCCACGAACGGATCCCGCCGGAGGGCACCAGCCGGGTAGACCCCTCGCGCATTCCAGAGAATCCACTCGTGCAACCCCGCATCCTCGACCGCTGCGATCTGTGCCCGAACCTCGGCCGCCGTGTAACGCGGTCGCCCAAGGGTGAACGCTTGCAGGTACGGTCGGATCCTTGCGGCCTCGGGCACCCGCGCCGCTCGCCGAACGCCGTCTTCCACTGCCCGGCGCACGACGCTGTAGGGTTGCCCGTTCGGGTGCGGAAGGCCGAACGACCCACGGCGGTAATGGCTGGGATAGACCATGGGCAGCACCACGTCAGCGATCCGGATGAGGTCCTCCCAGCGCTGACCGATCCCCAGGCTCCCGTCGGTGCTGGTCGTCAGGCCGAAGACGTCGATCGTGAATGGCACCCCCATGGGCTTCAGGTGGTCGCGCAGCAACCTCAAGTGACGCTTCAGAGA
>JBDHDH010000006.1:0-68840 GCA_039591615.1 Gemmatimonadota bacterium
CCGTGCCCGAACGTGAGCTCAGGGGGGAGGACCTTGATGGCGACGTTGCGGTCGAGGTGGATCTCGCGAGCGAGGTACACGGCGGCCATGCCGCCGCGCCCGATCTGATGTAGGATCTCGAACTCGCCTCGAGTGTCTTCCTTGAGGAGGCGCTCCATGTGCCGCACCGCGGAGTCGTCGAGGGCAGCCGTTGCGGCCGCCTGACCATCGGCGTCGGAGACGAGCGAGCCGCAGTTGTGACAGTACCGAGCGTTGTCCGGTACCGGCGTGGCACAATGCGCGCAGTCCATCGGCGCAGGCGCTCCTGTGGCGAGGCATGGCTGGCGGCGCTGGGCGCAAGTTGGGATCGCTCGGTAGGTGAGTCAAGCGGCGCGCGTCACATTTCGGCGGCCGACGAATCCTCGGTGGTGTAGCAGAACACGTTGGGCGGCGCAGGCGTCTCATGACCGTCGGGAAGTTGGAGAGGTGAGTTTGGCGGAAACGCCTTCGAGATGCTCCGACAGCCAGTTGGTGTGAGTGACGTGAAGTCCAACAGTCCTCAGGGGAGTGCACTTGACGATGGTCGATGAACTCCCACAGGGAGAGTACGAACGTATTGCCGCTGAGATTGGCAGCGCGGACAGTCCGGTAGCGATCGACGCCACGGAGACCCACATCATCATCATTCACAAGCTGGGTGAGATCGAGCGGCGGCTGGCACGCCTCGAGACTAGGGTGGCTTCGTGAGCGGAGGCTCAGTCGACCCAGGGCCAACGGGCGCTCAGCCCCTTTTCCGGTGTTCGGGCAGCGCGCTCCTCCATGTGCTGCTGTACTGCCTCGGGTGCGTGTCGGGTCCGAATGTCGAAGCTCGCCTCTACGTCACGTCCGGCTTCACCGACGAGGTGTTGCGCCTCGATCCGGACGATGGATCCCTGCTTGGTCGAATCCCCGTAGATCCTCGACCTGGTGAGCTCGATGAACCTCACGCCGTCGCCGTTTCGCCTCGCCGCGACTTCTGGTATGCGACGGTCGCGCACGGAGAGCCGACGCTCTGGAAATTCGAGCTTCCCAGCGATCGTCTGGTTGGCCGCGTCCGGCTTGGCATGGGTGGAGCTGGAAGGATCGGAATCGCGGTCGAGGCAGGGCTTGCCTTCGTGCCGGACTACTTCCGGAGTGGGGGCGGTGAGCCCAGTTCCGTCGCCGTACTGCGGCTCGCCGATCTCGAGATCACCCGCTATCTCACTCTTTGCCCAGCTCCACACGATGCTCAGGTGGAACCGAGGGGCGCGCGGGTCGCCATCACCTGCTCGCTCAGCGACGAAGTGATCCTGCTCGACTCGCGAACAGCACGGGTCCTCGCTCGGTTCCCCGTGGACCCGCAACCCGGGGCCCCAGGCTCGCCTCGCTTCCGACCGCTCAACCTTGCCTGGGCCCGCGGCGGGGATACTCTGTTCGTGACGCTACATACAGCAGGGCTCGTTCGAGGGTTCGATACTCGAGGAGAGGTCGTCGGTAGTACATCGGTCGGCATGGGACCAGCGCAGATTGCCGTGTCGGCAGACGGCACGCGAATGGTCGTGGCGAATCGCGGGTCGAGCTCGCTCTCGATCGTTGCGATTCCTGAATTCACCGAATTGGCGCAGGTGGATCTCGGGGTGCCGCATCCGCACGGTGTAGCCGTTGCCGGGGTCGGGAGCATCGCGTTCGTGACCTACGAGGGTGACGTACAGACACTTGGCGGTGTTGTCGCCGTGGACCTGGAAACGGGATCAGAGCTTTGGACCACTCAGGTGGGTGCAAATACGCTAGGGATTGCCTACGTTGATTCGGTTCCGAGAAGCGTGTCGCGGGGGATGTAAGCTCTTGCCAACCAGCATTGGTCCAGCCGTCGGGAGGTTCGGGTTGAAACGTATCCCTCGCTCCATCGCCATCGCCGCCTTCACGGCCGCGGCGCTCGAGCTCTACTCCTGCTCCGATGCCACCGACCCGCTCGAGACAGACGCTATCGAATTCTCCACAGCGTCCCTTGAGCTTGGAGCGGAACGCGATGCTACCATCGGGGTCCGGAACGTCGGGACGTCGCCAATGGGACCCATCCAGTTATCGGCGGGGGCGGTGCGAGCAGAAGACGGCGCGTTGCTTCCCGATGCGCGGATTACGATCACGCCCTCCGAGATCCCAACCCTGAACCCGGGGACTTCTCGCTCGATCTCGATCGCTGTGGAGATTCCGAGTTGTACCGGCGGTGGCCACTTCGAAGCCACCATCGATGCCGTCGTCGGCACGATGTTGGCGGCTTCAGTGGGTCTCGGGTTCGACGCCGTGAATCCCGAGGACGTGGACGTGCAGTCCCTCTCCGTTGTGTCGGGACCGTCTCAGATTCGGCAAGGTGACGTCGTGACCTATGAGGTGGATGTTCTCGGCGCGAGCGGGACAGCGCTCCGAGAGGTTTGCCTCCATTGGACCGTCGTGCCGAGTTCGGCTGGGTTCGTGACCAGCGAGGGGGCGTTCGTTGGATACGTTCCCGGCTCTGCCTTCGTCGTGGTTCGGGCCGATTCGGAGGGAGATTCCGTTGAGGTGAACGTTACCGCCCGGGCGTTGAGTGGCAGCTTCTCGGCTGTAGGCCAGGGGGTTCAGACCGGTCGGTTCACGTCGGATCTCTGGGTACACCCGGGAGCCCCCGTGGCGTACACCGGCACCTGGGGGACGCGCTCGGGCGGATTCGGGAACACGCTGTACACGTGGGACATCAGCGACCGAACGGCGCCTGTGATGGCAGACTCGCTCTTCATCGACGCCAGGGTGGTCAACGATGTGAAGATCAGAAGCGATGGTGCGCTTGCCGTCATCACCCACGAGGCCTCAAACGACCAACAGAACGGGATCACACTCGTCGACCTGGCCGATCCCCTGAGCCCTGAAGTCGTCAGCCGGTTCACCTCCAGTCTGGAGACCGGCGTTCACAACGCGTGGGTCGAGGGCGACTTCGTTTATCTCGTGGTGGACAACGCCATACCAAGCGCAGGACTGCGGGTGTTGGATATCAGCAATCCCGCTGCGCCAATGACCGTGGCGAACTTCTACGCGGGGTCCAGCTTCCTCCACGATGTCTACGTCCGGGACGGCCTTGCCTTCCTCTCACACTGGGATGCGGGTCTGGTCATTCTCGATGTTGGCAACGGTCTGGCCGGTGGGTCTCCTGGCACCCCGGTGGAGGTCTCACGAGTGCCGACGGCTGGCGGCCAGACCCACAATGCCTGGTACTGGCCGCAGGCGGGGTACGTGTTCGTTGGAGAAGAGGACTTCTCTACGCCAGGGATCATGCACGTAGTCGACGTGAGCGATCTTCGGACCCCCCGCGAGGTCGCAACGTTCCGAGTGCCCGGTGCGACGCCCCACAATTTCTGGCTGGACGAGGATCGGGCCGTGCTCTATCTCGCCTGGTACGAGAACGGGATCCGAGCGGTCGATGTGAGCGGGCGCTTGCTGGGCGAATTGGATCGGCAGGGCCGAGAGATCACGAGTTCGGTCTACGCCGGGCCCGTCGGGGGGTGTGTGTCAGATTTCTCGACGGCGACGTGCACCTGGGCCCCGCAGCTTCAGGACGGTTTCCTGTACGTGGCCGACATGAACACCGGACTCTGGGTGCTGCAGCCCCAGTTCTGAGGTTGCCTTCCCGGCGGTCGGGGCGCGGGCACCGGCGGCTTCACCCCTACCACCCAACACCGTCCTGTCATCGATCGTGATGGCGGCGTGCGTCCCGAGAGTTGCCTGCGCTGGAGGGCGGCCTCTATCCGAAGAGGCGTCGCTCCAGATTGCCACCCGACCCCGGGACCGCGCCGGCTGGCCTGATCAACGCGGCCCGCGCCTCGTTATGGCCAAGTGGTGGCGTGGTGCGGTAGGGTGCGGTGGACAGAAAGCGGCGCTAGCTTGGACTTGGTACCCCCGGAACGCACCGCGAGGCCCATGACCGATACGAGATCTCGAGCCATTCCCTTCCACCTCGAGCGCCTTCCCCCCGACGAAATGGTCCGGCGTGGGAAGGCGTTCCATGAGCACATGCACCAACGACGCTCGATCCGCGCGTTCTCCGCCGAGGCGCCACCACGTGCCTGTGTGGAGTACGCCATCCGAGCTGCGGCTACCGCGCCGTCGGGAGCCCATCGCCAACCGTGGCGGTTCGTCATCGTCGACGACCCCGAGCTCAAACGCGCGATCCGGCGTGCCGCCGAAAAGGAAGAGCGGGAGAACTACGAAGAGCGGTTCCCGCCGGAGTGGTTGGAGGCGCTTGCGCCTCTCGGAACGGACTGGCGGAAGGAGTTCCTCGAGGTGGCTCCGTACCTGGTGGTCGTGTTCAAGGAAGCCTACGGCCACGACGATCGGGGGCGCAAGATCACGAATTACTACGTGAACGAGAGCGTGGGCATCGCGTGTGGATTGTTCATCGCAGCCCTGCACGAGATGGGGCTCGCGACCTTAACCCACACCCCGAGCCCGATGGGATTCCTCACCGCGCTCCTGAAACGACCCCAGAACGAAAAGCCCTACATACTGTTTCCCATAGGATATCCGGCCGACCATGCTACGGTGCCGGATCTGGTGCGAAAGCCGCTCGGGGAGTTGGTGCAGTGGAACGACGGAAGCGCATCCGCATCGTGACACAGGGTGGGCGTCCCCGTGAAGGTGGCCGTCCGCAGGGAACGTGCGGCTTCCGGCACTCCCGGCTGCGATTTGGGATGTCGGACGACGTGGCCGGATTGATGGCATCAGCGGGCGAGTGAGGCGGCAAGCAACGAGGCAGACAATGCTCCAATCCATCAGGTCGTTTTTCGCCAAGAACGTGCAACCCGTCGAGGAGCCAAGCATCGAGAAGACAGGCCCCGACCGTATTCAGGTCGCCGCCTGCGCTCTCATGCTCGAGCTGGCCCACGCCGACCAGGAGTTCACCGACGAGGAACAGGATCACATCCAGGAAGCGTTGATGCGGCACTTTGCTCTCCCCGCGGAGACGGCCCGTGAGCTGATGGCCCTGGCCGACGAGGAGCGGCGTCAGGCTGTGGACCTCTTCCAATTCACCTCGCTCATCACCGAGCACTATGACGAGGGACAGCGGATGGTGCTTGCGGAGGTGTTGTGGCGCCTGGTGTATTCGGATGGCAGACTGGCCCGGCACGAGGACTACCTCATGCGCAAGCTCGCCAACCTACTGGAGCTGAAGGCGGGGTATCTCGCCGCGGCGCGGAAGCGCGCGGCGGCGGAGTACAACATCGACTAGGCAGACGCACCCGAGAGGCGGAGCGAGCGTTTAAGTTTAGGGATGGTGCGGAATCTCCTTCAGCGGCTCCGAGCCCACGTTCTCGACCAGAAGCTCTTCCCCGAGCCGGGCCGTGCTCTGCTCGCAGTGAGCGGCGGGCCCGACTCGGTCGCGATGCTCGATCTCTTCACGTCCCTCGGCCCGGAGGTGGGACTCGACCTGGTGGTGGCCCACGTCGATCACGGCATCGTTCCGGAGAGCGGCGGCGTGGCGGAACAGGTCGCAGGCCTGGCCTCGCGCTATCAGCTCCCCATGTACCGAGCGACGCTCGCGATGGGGCCCGACGTCTCCGAGACGAGAGCGCGCCACGCCCGCTACGCTGCACTCCGTCGCATTCAGAACGAGACCGGCGCCCGGTATTTGGTGACCGCGCACCACGCGGACGATCAGGTGGAGACCGTCGTCTTTCGGTTCCTGCGAGGAAGCGGGACCGCCGGTCTCGCGGGGATTCCCGCCGAGGGCGCCGGCGGTGTGGTTCGACCGCTCTTGCCCTTCACGCGGGCCGAGCTCGAGGGCTGGCTTGCGGCCCGCACCGCCGCGGGCGATGAGCCGCTCTCGGTCTATCGCGATCCGGCCAACGTTCGGGATCGCCACGACCGATCGTGGATCCGGCATCGGCTCCTGCCGCATCTGCGGCAACGCTTCGGCCACCGCGTCGAGACGCGCGTGCTCGACGTTGCTCGCCATGCGGCCGGGGAGCGCCGGGCTTGGTCTGCTTTGCTCCGTACCCTTCCGGAGCTCGAATTCCGGTCGGAGGACGGGACTGCCGAGGTTGCCCGGGCCCCTCTGCAGAAGTATGATAAATTGTTATCCGAGGCGCTCTTGCGTGCCTTGGCGCGCGAGGCGGGCTGCATCGTCGGCCCGCGTCGTGCAGTAGGATTGCAACAGTTCGCCGTGAGCGCTCCAAGCGGTCGCCGTCTGCAACTGGGCGGTGGGTGGGAAGCCGAGCTTTCGTTCGATCGACTGCGCATCGTCGCCGCAGACCGGGCGGTATGGGATCCCGCGGAGGAGGTGGTGTGGGGTCACGGACGCGTCGGTCGAGTTCGCTGGGGAGGATGGGACATCGGGTGGCAGGAGGGCGAGGCTGCCGACGCGACGCGGGCCTCGTACGCGACGTGGGTCACCGTCGGCCCAGGTGCGATCCGCGGCCCGACCGTCGGGGACGTGCTGGTTCCTCTGGGTGGTGTTGGTCGGCGCAAGGTGCGGCGCCTGATGATGGAGGCCAGGATTCCCTGGCGGGAGCGGGACTCGTATCCGTTGGTGGTTCGCGGGGGTTCCATCCTGTGGATTCCGGGAGTATGCCGTGCACGTGCGGCGCTTCCGCGACATGGAGCACGTGCCCTACGCCTGGAGGCCCATGCCGTCGGGGACCATTGAGCGAGTTCGGGGGCTGGCCGATGTCGATGTGGTGTACGACGCCGAGGTCATTGCGGCCCGCGTCGAGGGTCTGGGACAGGAGATCGCGGATCACTACACCGACGGTGATCTCCTGGTACTCGGATTGCTCAAGGGAAGTTTCATCTTCATGGCGGACCTCGTGAGGATGATTCCACGCCACCATCAACTGGAGTTCATCGTGGCGGCTTCGTACGGCAAGGGAACCACCTCCAGCGGGCATGTGCGCTTGCTGTACGATCCGCAGACGGTCTTGGAGGACAAGCACGTGCTGCTGGTGGAAGACATCATCGACTCTGGGGCAACGCTGAACCGACTGGTCCGCCTGTTGGCTACCCGCGATCCGAAAAGCCTCGAGATCTGCACGTTATTGCACAAGCGCAGGGCGGATGCACTCGAGCACGAGCCTCGATTCGTCGGATTTCACGCACCCCCCGAGTTCCTCGTCGGGTATGGGCTGGATTTCGCCGAGGACTACCGCCACCTGCCGTTCGTAGGGAGTTTGAGAGACTAGAATGGCCGACCGATCGCCCCCGCCAAATCGTAAGTTCAGCTGGGCCGCGCTCAGCCGGAACGTCGTCTTTTGGTTACTCATCATTCTCATCCCCGTCGCGTTCTATCAGATGATCGACGCGAACCGCGACGGGTATCAGGAAGTCTCCTACACGAAGTTCAAAGAGCAACTCGATCTGAACAACATCGCCCAGGTCGAGATCACGAGTGGCAAGTTCGTGAAGGGCGAGTTCAAACAATCGGTGGCGGCGGCTGGCCGGGACGTGGAGCGGTTCTCGGTGGTGCTTCCCATCCAAGATTCTGAGCTGTTCCTACAGCGCCTCGAAGACAAGGAAGTTGCCATCTCCGGGAAGGAGCCGAAGCCGTCTTTTGGAGCGGTCTTCATCCAGCTCCTTCCATGGGTGATTCTCATCGGGCTCTGGGTCTTCTTCTTCCGACAGGTGCAGCAAGGTGGAAACCGTGCGTTCTCCTTCGGCAAGTCCAAGGCGAAGCTCCTCACCGGTGATACGCCCAAGGTCACATTTCAGGACGTCGCGGGCGCCGATGAAGCAAAGATCGAGCTCCAGGAGATCATCGAGTTCCTGAAAGACCCGCAGAAATTCCAGCGGTTGGGAGGTCGACTGCCCAAGGGTGTGCTGTTGGTGGGTCCGCCGGGGACGGGCAAAACGCTTCTGGCGCGGGCCGTGGCCGGCGAAGCGGGACGGCCGTTTTTCTCGATGTCCGGCTCGGACTTCGTCGAGATGTTCGTGGGCGTCGGGGCCTCGCGGGTCCGAGATCTCTTTGAGCAGGGGAAGACCCACGCGCCGTGTATCATCTTCATCGACGAGATCGATGCGGTGGGCCGGCATCGCGGTGCCGGGTTGGGTGGAGGTCACGACGAGCGTGAGCAGACGCTGAACCAGCTCCTCGTGGAGATGGACGGCTTCGAGTCCAACGAGGGGGTGATTCTCATCGCCGCCACGAACCGGCCCGACGTGCTCGATCCAGCCCTGTTGCGTCCCGGTCGCTTCGATCGACAGATCGTGGTGGATATGCCGGACGTTCGGGGACGCGAGATGATTCTGCGGGTACACGCCCGCAAGATCCCTCTCGCGGACAGCGTGGAATTGGCCATGATTGCCCGTGCGACGCCCGGCCTCGCAGGGGCGGATCTGGCCAACATCGTGAACGAAGCGGCGTTGCTGGCGGCGCGACGGAGCAAACAGCACGTCGAGATGAGCGATTTCGAGGACTCCAAAGACAAGGTCATGCTTGGCATCGAGCGGAAGAGCCTCGTTTTGTCTGAAGAGGAGCGAAAGCTCACGGCGTACCATGAAGCTGGTCATGCACTAGTGAGCCTGCGCGTGCCCGGCCTCGATCCGGTCCACAAGGTTTCCATCGTGCCGCGGGGGCGTGCCCTTGGGATCACGTTCTCCCTTCCCGAAGAAGACCGGCACAACTACACGAAGGCATACATCCACGGTCGACTCGCCATGGCCTACGGTGGCCGCGTCGCTGAGGAGATTATATTCGGAGCCGACAAGGTTACCACTGGGGCGTCACAAGACATCGAGCAGGCCACCGAGATGGCGCGGCGCATGGTGACGCTGTTCGGCATGAGCGATGCCGTCGGCCCGGTGGCGGTCGGCGACCGGGAGCAGCAGATCTTTCTCGGGCGTGAGATCGCTCAGCACCGCGGAGTCTCGGAGAAGACGGCGGAGCTGGTGGATAGCGAGATCAAGCGGATTCTCCAGGAGGCCTACCAGCGGGCGCGCTCGATCCTCGAGGGCGACATGACCACCCTCCACCGTATGGCGGAAGCGCTGTTGGAGCGCGAGACCCTCGACCGGGAGGAAATCGACCTCCTCGCCAAAGGTGAGGAGCTTCCGGTTCGCATACCGGCGTCGACTCTCTCACCGGAGTCGGCGGCGAAGCGGCCGGCCGCTGGCAAGGTGCCGGAAACGGATCGCGGTCCGGTCCTTGGGACCCCGCCGGCGGAGCCGGCGGGGGCGTGACGCTCACCCCCCTGGCCCTGCGCTCCCGAGCTGTCCGGGACGCGCTGGTTCGGCGGGGGATGGATGTGGTTCACGCCGAGGCGGCCGGGCGTGGCCTCGCCCCCATCGCCGTGGTGTTCGATCGTATCACATCCGACCACTGCCGTCTGCTTCTCCAAGCGGCCCGTCGACAGGGCGTCGAATCTCTGACCGGAGATGATTGGATCGTCCTGGCGGGGAGCGCGGCGCGCGTGGCCGGACTCGCCCGGCCCGGGGTCGGCACCCTCCCGGTAGCCCTGGCGGAGGAACTGGGAGAGGCTCTCCAGGGTGTGGTGGATCGCCCCCATCGCTGGGTCACGGCCCGGGGTGCGATTCCCCTGGATCGACCTGTGGTAACCGGGATCCTCAATTTGACGCCCGATTCCTTTTCGGACGGCGGTCTGTACCTGGACCCCGACGATGCCGTTCGGCACGCGAGCGACCTCGTGGAGCACGGGGCCGATATGCTGGACATCGGCGCCGAGTCGACGCGGCCGGGGCACCCGAAGCCCGTCTCGGTGGAGGAAGAATGGAGACGACTCGCGCCGGTCTTATCGGAGCTGACGCGTCGCTTCGTGGATATCCCCCTCAGCGTGGACACCGTCAAAGCCGAAACGGCGCGACGAGCGTTGGACGTCGGCGCGTGGGCGGTGAATGACGTGTCCGGCCTGCGTCTCGATCCGGAGATCGCGGAGGTGTGTGCCTTCCACGAGGCCGGCATGATCCTCATGCACTCTCGCGGGTCGACTGCGGAGATGGCCAGCTACACGCACGCCTCCTACCACGACGTAGTGTCCGAGGTCGCTGGAGCGCTTCGCGACGCCGTACGCCTGGCGGAGGAACATGGCGTCTCGCGTGACCGCATCGTGCTCGATCCGGGGCTGGGTTTCTCCAAGACACCGGAGCAGAGCTACGACGTGCTGCGGGGGATCTCCACGTTGACTGCACTCGGCTTCCCGGTCATGGTGGGGCCTTCACGAAAACGGTTTCTGGGCGCCGTTACCGGTGACGAGCTGCACGCACGCGATCGTGCCACGGCGGCGGCGTGCGTCGCGGCCTATCTCCTGGGCGCGTCGTTCTTCCGGGTGCACAACGCCGGCGTGGTCCGAGAGGCGGTTGACGTCGCCCACGCCATCGGGAGGGAATGATGCCCTTCGAGCAGCTCCGGTTCCTCGTGCCCGACTGGTACGACGTCATCGAGATCCTGATCGTGGCGTTGGTCATCTACCGGTTGTTGCTCTTCCTCGCCGGCACGAGGGCGCTGCAGATCCTCGTAGGGCTGCTCATCCTCGGCGTGGTCTATTTTGCGGCGGTCGTTCTCCGATTTCATGTCATCACGACGCTCCTCGGCGTTGTATTCACCTACGGCGCATTCGCAGCGCTCGTCGTCTTTCAGCCCGAGCTTCGGCACGCTCTGGCGCGTCTGGGCCGATCGCGCGCCTTACGATTGCTGGGAAACACCAACAAGCGAGCCGTTGCCGATGAAATCGCAGAGGCCGCGGCCCGTCTCTCTCGCAATGGCACTGGTGCGATCATCGCTGTGGAAGGTGAGACCGCGCTCACGGACTACCTGGAGAGCGGCACCGAGATGCGAGCGGGAGTATCGGCGGACCTCCTGACTACCATCTTCACCCCATACTCACCTCTGCACGACGGTGCCGTCATCATCCGGGGGGATGTCATCGTGGCCGCGGGCGTCGTATTACCTTTGACCCAGTTTCCGGTGAGCGACAAGTCACTGGGCACCCGCCACCGGGCCGCCCTGGGATTATCCGAGGAGACGGACGCCATCGTGATCGTGGTTTCAGAGGAGACGTCGAAGATCTCGTTGGCCGTTCGGGGATTGCTCCGCAGGGGTACGACGCCGGACGAAGTGCGGGATATGCTCACAGGACGCGACCGACCATCGCTGAACATGGCGCGCTCCGCGAGTGACGCATCTGCTGCCTGATCACCACGACTCGACCCAACGTATGCACGAACGCAATGCCACCGACGGACGCTAGCGCGCCCAACGCCGAGACGGGTGAGCGATCACCCTACCTGCTGGCCGTTGCCGTGTTCGCGGTCGTGCTCTTGGGCTACCTGTGGACGCTGGCCCCCACGGTCACGTTCTGGGATGCCGGGGAGTTCATCGCCACGGCCAAGATCCTCGGGATCCCCCACCCGCCCGGTACCCCCCTGTTCGTTCTGATCGCAAACGTCTGGGCGAAGGTCTTTCCGTTCGGTGAGTTCGCCTACCGCACGAACGTCATGACGGCCTCGTTCAGCGCCGCGGCCGCGGCGCTGTTCTTCCTGCTCGTCACGGTGGCGCTGCGAGGGCGTTCGGGGACGGGTACCGTCGACCGGATCTTCACCATCGGTGGCGCGGTAGCGGCTGCCATCACGTCGGCGTTCGTATTCACGGTCTGGCAGAACTCCAACGAGACCGAAGTCTACATGGTCTCCACCTTCAGCATCGGAGTCATCTGTTGGCTGGCCTGGTTGTGGCGCGACCGGCGCGGTACGGCCCGCGCGGCCCATCTCCTCCTCGTCATGGTCTATCTCGCCGCGGTCTCGCTGGGGAACCACCTTCTGACGCTGTTGGTGGGACCTGCCCTCATTGGGTATATGGCGCACGTGTTGCACACGGACCCGCTTCCCGACGAATGGGACCGTCGCATCGAGTGGGCGCAGTGGGCCGTGTTGGCGGGAGTGTGGGCGTTGCTCATCGGCACCGGGTTGGGCAAGACCTCTCTGCTGATGTTTGGCGGGATCGTGTTTCTCGGAGCCGCCGCGTATGCCTCGTCCGTGGGAGGATTTCGCTTTGCGCTGGCGGTTGCAGGGATCGCGGCGGTTGGGGCATCCACGTACTTGTTTCTCTATCTCCGAGCCAACGTGGGACCGTTCATCAACGAAGCGGACCCATCGACGTGGGAGAGCCTCCTCGCCGTCATCCGGCGAGAGCAATACCCACCACGGTCTCCCTTGGACAATCCGATCTTCCCCTCGGGACTCGGCAATCCCGGTCGTTCGCTGACCATCATCCTCCTGCAGATCCAGAACTACCTCCAATACTTCGATTGGCAGTGGGCCAACGGGCTCGCAGCGACGCAGCCAGTGTTTGCCGGGCCGAGGCTGCCCTTCACGCTGGGCTTCACCACCCTCGGCATCTACGGCGCGACGGTGCTGAAAGAGCGCGACCGGTCGGTGTTTTGGTTGCTGCTCATTCTGTTCATCACCACGGGGCCCGCCCTCATGGGCTACATGAACTTCAAGCCGGGCTTCTCCCTGGGATGGGATCAATTCCCCGAGCTCGACATGCACGAGGTCCGAGAGCGCGATTACTTCTTCACCGTCTCGTTCCAGATGTGGGGGCTGTTCGCTGGTATTGGTCTGGCGGGGCTGTACCGAGCCATCCGCGGGGGCCACCGTCGCATCGCTGACGGCAGACCACTGCTTCCCGCAACTGTGTTGCTGATCGCCATGCTGCCTTTCGCCCTGAACTTCTCGGCCGCCAGCCGGCGCCATGGTCCCACCGCGGAGTTGGCTCGGGATTTTGCCTACGACCTCCTGCAGTCGATTGAGCCGTTCGGCATCGTGTTCACGAATGGAGACAACGACACGTTCCCGCTCTGGTATGTCCAGGAAGTCGAAGAGATCCGGCGCGACGTGTCCGTGGTGAACCTCTCCCTCGGCAATACCGATTGGTACATCCGCCAACTGCGCGATAATCCCGTCCGCCCCTTCGAGCCGGAACAGGCGCCCTGGTTCGCGGATCTCGCCCCGGAAGCAAAGCCGCCGCCGCTCCACTCGTGGTCCGACAGAGACATCGCGGACCTTCAGCCCATGTTGCTCCCCCGCGAGCTGCGCTACCGCGCAGGGCGCATCGCGATGGTCTATCCGGAAAACACGCCGCTCTACGTGAAGGACGTGCTCATCCTCCGGCTCATCCAGGAGAACTGGCGCCGGCGGCCGATCTACTTCGCCCTCACGGCGGGGAGCGGCAATTGGGTGCAGTTGGGATCGTACCTCACGCAGGAGGCGTTGGTGTTCAGGCTCAACGTCGTCGACGAGCCCGATAGCAGCCGCCTCGGTCCCGGGCTGCTCAGCGTACCCGTGGACATTCCTCGCACCGATTCACTCGCCTGGCAGGTGTATCGGTATGCCGGCCTCTTCGAGGCGGATACCCTCGATCTCGATCCCACCAGCCAGAACATCACCACCAACCTGAGCTATCCCTTCTATTCGCTGGGGCAGGCCTACACGGCCACGGGAGCGGACAGTCAGGCACTGGAGAACCTCAGAAGGGCCTTCAAGCTCTCACCGATTCCGCAGCTCGCAGGCCTCTTGCTCGACGCGGAGTTGGGTGGCGATACGGGGATGGGGATTCCGGGAGATACCGGGAGCCCTTAGGACGCCGATTGACGGGGCTGGTGGGGTTCGGGTTCCAGTGCCCCTCGCGTCGGTCGTGCGCCCGTCCCGCCTCTCCGGCCGTTGCGTTGTTGCTGCGGATCTATCTGACTAGGTTACATGGTTATGAATTTTGACGCGCTTCCCGGCAATCTGACCCGGGTGCGCGACGAGATCGCACGGATTCGTAACCGCGCGGGACTGCGAGGGAGTCTGCGGATCGTGGCGATCGCAAAGGGGCATCCCGCGGCGGCCGTTCGGGTGGCCTGTGCCGCTGGTCTCCTGGACATCGGTGAGAATCGAATCCAAGAGGCGGTGAGCAAACAGGACCAACTCGCGGACGTTGCGGTCAGGTGGCACATGGTTGGCCATCTGCAGACCAACAAAGCAAAGCAGGTTCCAGGTCGGTTCGCGTTGGTTCACTCGGTAGATTCGGTGCGATTGGCGGAGGCGCTGGAGCGGGCGACGGCGCGCCGGGGTGGGGGGACGAGCCTCCCGGTGCTCTTGCAGGTGAACGTCGCCAATGAGGCACAAAAGAGCGGATGCCAGCCAGAGGAGGCCGAATGCCTCGCGGAGCGCGTCAGCCAGCTTTCCCATCTTCGGCTCGCCGGCCTCATGACGATGGCGCCTTTCACCGACGACGAGCGCGAGCAGCGACGGGTCTTCGCCGCGTTACGGAACCTGCGGGATCGTCTCGACGCGAGCTCGGATCTTCGCCTGACCGAGTTGTCGATGGGCATGTCGAGTGACTACCCGGCGGCGGTCGCCGAGGGCGCCACCATCCTGCGTCTGGGTACCGCGCTGTTTGGAGAACGTCCGCGATGAACGATGATGCATTCCGGCTCACGCCGGTCGACGTCCGAGGCCAGCAGTTTCACCGAGAGACCTTCGGATACAACCGTGCGGATGTGGAGGATTTCAAGAATCGGTTGGCTGATGAGATGGAGCGGCTGTTCCGTGAGCGCGTCCAGCTCGAGGAGCGGCTCAACAACATGCGCGAGCAGTTGAAAGCCTACCGTGATCGAGAGAAAGCGATCAACGACGCGGTCTTGATGACTCAGACCGTGCGCCAGGATGCCGAGGACGCTGCCCGGCGGCAGATGGAGCTGGTTCTCCAGGAGGCGCGTGTCAAGGCCGAGCAGATCGTGGCGGCGGCTCGCACGCGCGAGATCGCCCTGCGCCGCGATATCGATCAAGCACATCACGAGCTGAGCGGCTACCTCGCCGCCTTTCGCAGTCTGTTGGAGCGATACATGGCCCAGGTGAACTCGCTGGCCCGACACGCGCGTGATGGAACCCCGCCCGAGCTTCCGGAGGAGCAGTGACCCCGCCGACCCTGCGGCAGTCGGTCGCCGGTGCGGTCGATGCGGTGCGGACACGCAGTGCGCTCGAGCCCGCCGTGGCTCTGGTGCTCGGGACCGGGCTCGGGGGGCTCGCAGAGGAGATGGAGGTGGAGGCGGCCATCGGCTATGAAGAGATTCCAGCCTTCCCGCTCTCCACCGTCGAGACGCACGCGGGCCGACTGCTCCTGGGTCGGCTGGGGAACAAACCCGTCGTGGCGATGCAGGGACGGTTTCACCGATACGAAGGCTATTCGATGCAGCAGATCACCTTCCCAGTGCGTGTGATGGGTGCCCTGGGCGCAGAGACGCTGTTCGTGTCGAATGCCTGTGGTGGGATGCACCCCCTCTGGGCGGCGGGGGACCTGGTACTCATTGCCGACCACATCAATCTGCTGGGTGACAACCCCTTGGTGGGACCCAATGACGATGCCCTGGGGCCCCGGTTTCCTGACATGTCGGCGTCGTACGACCCCATGCTACGGGAACTGGCACGGGCGGCGGCGAAGGACCTCAAGATCACCCTCCGCGAAGGTGTGTATGTCGCCGTGACGGGCCCGAACCTGGAGACCGGTGCCGAATACCGCTTTCTGCGTGGGCTCGGGGCGGACGTCGTAGGGATGTCCACGGTGCCCGAGGTGATCGTCGCGGTGCACGGCGGGATGCGCGTGCTCGGCATTTCCATCATCACCGACATGTGCCTCCCGGACGCGCTGGAGCCGGCAGACATTCAGAAGATCATCGGCATAGCACGACGGGCCGAGCCCGCGCTCACTCGGGTGGTGACCACGGTGCTCGAGCGCATGAACTGATGGCGTACGAACCGCTGCCCCCAGGGTCGCTGGACGCCTTGGAGCGAGGGCTCCTCGAGCAGTGGCGGTCGGAGGACCTCTTTCACCGCACGCTGGAGGCGACCCGCGAGGGGAGGCCCTTTGTCTTCTACGAAGGCCCGCCCACCGCCAACGGGCGCCCGGGGATTCACCACGTCTTCGCGCGAACGATCAAAGACCTGATCAATCGGTATCAGACGATGCTTGGCCGTTCAGTGACGCGTATCGCGGGATGGGACACCCACGGACTCCCGGTGGAGATCGAGTTGGAAAAGGAGCTCAACATCTCGGGCAAGTCCGACATCGAACGCCTCGGGGTTGCCGAATTCAACCGCCGATGCAAGGAGAGCGTTTTTCGATATAAGAACGATTGGGAGAGCCTCTCCGAGCGCATCGGGTACTGGCTCGACTACGCCCGACCGTACGTCACGTATGCCAATGACTACGTCGAGAGCGTGTGGTGGATCTTGAAGCAGCTGGCAGATAAAGACCTGCTGTTCAAGGGACACAAGGTCCTTCCGTACTGTCCACGATGTGGCACCGCCCTCTCGAGCCACGAGCTCGCCCAGGGCTACGCCACGCACCGTAGTCCCTCGATTTACGCGCTCTTCCAGCTGGCCGAGGAGTCCGACCGACATCTGCTCGTGTGGACCACCACGCCCTGGACGCTCCCCTCCAACGTCGCTATCGCGGTGCATCCGGATTTCCGCTACGTGGAGTTGGACGTGGATGGGAAGCGGGTGATCGTCGAACAGACCATCGCCGACACCAAAGCCGTACCAGGCGCGGCGCGCGGCCGGCCACTGGGCACGTTCCCACGAGTTGCCGAGTTCAGCGGGCGGGATCTCGTGGGACTCCGTTACGAACAGCTCCTCGACGCGGTGGAGATCGATTCCGGACGGGCATTTCGCGTCGTCGCAGGCGACTTCGTGACCAGCGACGAGGGAACCGGGCTGGTCCATATGGCACCTGCGTTTGGAGCCGATGACTACGCCACGGTGCAGCGCGAGGGGCTGGCCTTCGTGAACCCCGTAGACCCGGCGGGCCGTTTCACCGGGACCCGCTGGGAAGCTATCAACGGTAGAACGGTGTTCGAAGCGAACCCGATCATTGCCGAGCGCCTGACGAGCGAAGGGAAAGTGTTTGGCCGGTATGAGCCCACGGGATACGAGCACACCTATCCCTTCTGCTGGCGCTGCGACGCGCCCCTTGTCTATTACGCTCGAGAATCCTGGTTTGTCCGAACCACGGCCTTCAAGAATCGGATGCTGGAAGTCAACCGAGCGGTCGATTGGAATCCTCCCGAGGTTGGGTCGGGACGGTTCGGCGAGTGGCTGGAGAACAACGTCGACTGGGCTCTTTCCCGCGACCGCTACTGGGGCACGCCACTTCCCGTATGGGTTTGTGATGCCGATTCCGAGCACCGGGTGGTTATCGGATCATATGCGGAGCTCGCCGCGCACTGGGGCAAACCGCTCCCTGCCGATTTCGATCCCCATAAGCCGTATATCGACGAGTACGCCTTTGCATGTGCCGTGCGAAGCTGCGGCGGGACCATGCGTCGTATCCCGGAGGTCATCGACGCGTGGTTCGACTCGGGCGCGATGCCCTTCGCGCAGTGGCACTTCCCCTTCGAGAACGAGGAGGAGTTCGCGCGGCATTTCCCGGCCGATTTCATCTGTGAAGGGTTGGATCAGACACGAGGGTGGTTCTACTCGCTGCTGGCCATCGCCGTGGGAGTGTCCGGCAGCCCGCCTTACCGGCACGTGATTGTCAACGGCCTCGTGCTGGATGCCGAGGGGCGTAAGATGTCGAAGCGTCTCGGTAATGTGGTGGATCCGGTGGAGGTCGTGGGCGAGTTCGGAGCGGACGCGGTTCGGTTGTATCTGCTGGCGTCGAGTCAGGCCTGGCTGGAGAAGCGCTTCGACCGTGCGCACATCTCCGAGGTGGCCCTCGGATTCCTGAACCGGATTCGACACACCTACACCTTTTTCGCGCTATATGCAGAGGAGTGGACGCCCAACACGGGTGTCCCCCCAACGGCAGAGCGGCCGTTGATCGATCGCTGGCTCCTGAGTCGCTTGGATTCGGTGACCGCAGCGGTCCGAGAGGCGTGGTCGCGGTACGACGTGACCACCGGAACGCGCACAATCGTTCAGTTCTGTGACCAGGAGCTATCCAACTGGTACGTGCGTCGAAGCCGGCCGCGGTTCTGGGCGCCCGATGCCGAATCTGACCCCGCCGCGCTCGCGACACTGCACGAGGCGCTGGTGACCGTGAGCCGGCTGCTGGCACCCGCCGTGCCGTTTCTCAGCGATGCGATCCATCGGCGGCTCGCGGGATCTTCGGTGCACCTGGCGGCGTTCCCTGAGGATCGCGGTCGGAGCGATCCGGAGCTCGAGGCTGCCATGGACATGGTCCGCCGCCTGGCGTCGATGGCTCGCGCCGCCCGTGAGCGGGCGGGCCTTCGGGTGCGTCAGCCGCTCGCAGCCATGCGCGTGGCGATGCCGGCGGGGGCGCGGGACCGCGTGAGTGGAGAGCTCCTGGGTCTGTTGGCGGACGAGGCCAACGTACGGGAGGTGAGCGTCGTAGCCTCTGACGAAGACTTGGTGCAATTACGAGCCAAGCCGAATTTTCGCACGCTTGGGAAGATCTACGCGAAAGACACGCCGCTCGCGGCCAAGGCGATGCACCGGCTCACCGCCGACCAGCTGCGAAGTCTCGAGAGCGGCACGCCGCAGAGCGTGCCTGTCGACGGGCGAACGTTTGAGTACCGGCCCGAGGACGTGATCGTCGAGCGGCAGGTCGTTACCGAATGGCTAGTGGAGAGTGAGGGTCCCTTGGTCGTGGCACTGGATCCCGAGCTCACCGACGAGCTCCGCAAAGAGGGCCTGGCGCGAGAGGTGGTGAACCGGGTGCAACGACTCCGCAAAGAGGCGGACTACGATTACAATACACGGGTTGCCCTGAGCATCTCCGGCGTCGGAGATGCCTTGGCGGCGGTCGAGGCATTCCGCAGCCTGATTGCCGGTGAGACCCTGGCACGGCGAGTCGAGGTGGGGACCGACCTCCCGGACTTCGACGTGCGCGAAACCGTTGACATCGATGGCCAGGAGGTGATCCTGTCGCTGCGGCGATTGGAGAGCTCCGGTCAGAGAGTTGCGAGCCGCTCAAGCGGCAGGAACGTCACATGAACAAGAAACAACTTGCTCATCTCGAGAAGCGGCTCTTGGAGGAACGTAGCCGGGTGATGAAAGAGCTCGGCTACTACGACCAGCAATTCAGTGGCACGCTCCAGAGTTCAGACGGCGATCTGTCATCGTATTCCTTTCACATGGCCGATCAGGGAACCGATGCGATGGAGCGGGAGAAGCAGTTCCTGTTCGCTTCCAAAGAGGGCCGCTACCTGTGGCACGTCAATGAGGCACTCCGGAGGATGTACTTCGAGCCCGAGAAGTTCGGGAGCTGTCATGAGTGCGGGGACGATATCGGCTTCGAGCGCCTGGACGCGTTGCCACACGCTCGGTTGTGCATCAAGTGCAAGGCGAGGGAGGAAGATGCCAAACGGGCCTAACTACCGCTTCCAGTTCTGGGGAGTGGGGGTTGCGGTCATCATTCTCGACTTCCTGACGAAGCAGATCGCGGTCAGCACGCTCTCTCGGATCCCCGTCCGCGTCGTCGGTGACTGGTTGTTGCTCCGGCTTGTCTACAATCCCGGGGCCGCGTTCGGTATCCACGTCGGTGAGCACTCTCGATGGGTGTTCATGGTTCTTGCTTTGATCGCCCTGACGGTTCTCGGGGCCATGGCGCAACGCACGCACCCGTCGCAGTGGTTTCGTCTGTCAGCCCTGGGATTGGTCTGCGGAGGTGCGGTGGGCAATCTCGTCGACCGCGTTCGCAGCAGTCAGGGCGTCGTGGACTTCATCGACGTGTGGATCGGTCCCTTTCACTGGCCGACCTTCAACGTCGCGGACATTGCTGTCACCTGCGGTGCCATCGCCCTCGCCGTTGCCTTCTGGCAGGAGGGTCGCCAGAGGCACGTGCCCGCCGGGGAGCAGGCCGACACCGCGGAGGCGTAACAAGAGATTCCAAGCGTCACCTTCCAGGTCGTCGCCGCTGACACCGAGCGACTCGACCGCTTTCTCGCCGATCAACTCTCGATCTCTCGAACGCAGGCAGCGCGTTTGATCGCCCGCGGTGACGTGGAAGTCAATGGCCAGGCTGCGCGGGCGTCCCGAGTGCTGGCGCGCGGTGACTCGGTCCGCATTGCGCTCGAAGATCGGGCCGGGCCACCCCGAGAGCTCACGCCGTATCCCATCTCGCTGACCGTGATCCATGAAGACGCGGCCGTGATGATCCTCGACAAACCGGCCGGGCTCGTGGTACATCCCGCCCCGGGCCACTGGAACGATACACTCCTCAATGCGCTGGTCGCGCGAAACACACCCCTCGCTCAACCAGAGACCGGTCGCCCCGGGTTGGTGCATCGCTTGGACAAGGACACCTCGGGTCTCTTGGTGGTGGCCAAGACCGACGGGGCCCATCGCCGGCTTACGCAAGCCATCAGGCAGCGCCGCATGGAACGGGTGTACGCCGCTCTGGCATGGGGACACCTGGAGAAACCGAGAGAGATCGAGGCTCCGGTGGGGCGAAGTCCCAAGGACCGGAAGCGGATGACGGTGCTCGCCACTGGGCGTCCCGCACGGACGACGGTGGAGCCTGTAGCACGATTCGACGTGTGCGATCTCCTCCGAGTGCGACTCGCGACGGGGCGGACCCACCAGATCCGCGTGCACCTCGCGCATGTCGGGCATCCGATCGTGGGCGATTCCGTGTACGGTGGCGGAGGCGCGCGCCGGGTCACTGGCGCGCACCAGCCCCGCGCCCGGGACGTCGAGGCGGCAGCCCCCCGTCAGGCCCTGCACGCCACGCTCCTGCGGTTCCGGCACCCGACCTCCGGAGAGCCGGTGGAGTACCGGTCGGAATGGCCGCGCGATCTTAGGCCGTGCCTGGTAGCCGCCAGTGGCGATGAGAAACTGCTTGCTCGGCCTAACCTGTTGGAGTATCTTGGCTTCTTCAAATAAGATGGCCGACTTTTCCGGCGTTCGGCTCCTCGTCTTTCGTGTGGCCGGCCTGGTGTGTGCGGCGGAAGCGGCGACCGTTCGAGAGACGCTGTCGGTGCTCCCCGCGACCCGGGTGCCGGGGGCCCCGGAGCAGGTATCGGGCGTGGTCAATGTGCGAGGCGACCTAGTCACGCTCGTCGACGGTCGCCGGGCCCTCGGGCAGTCGGCGGGGCCCACGGACAGTGGCTCGATCGTCCTGCTGGATGTCGGCTCTCGCGCCGTGGGGTTCGTGGTCGATGAGGTGATCGATCTCATCGCGGTCTCCGCCGGCGAGCTCGCCGATCGCCAGGAGTTGCCCGGGATCGACCCGGCCGTAGTCCGTGCGGTCGGGCGACGGGCGGAGCTTTCGTTCGTCCTCCTCGATTTCGATGCCCTGCTGCGTCCAATCTTTCCGTCGTAGGGAGGGTGTGTGAGCCATACTGTGCTCGTCTGCGATGATGCGATCTTCATGCGGACCATGATTAGTGATATCCTGACCCAGGCTGGCTATGATGTCATCGGCGAGGCCGAGACGGGGGTGCAGGCTGTGGAGCGGTACCAGCAGCTCAAGCCCGACTTGGTTACCATGGACATCGTCATGCCGGACATGGGTGGGATTGATGCCGTGCGGGAGATCGTGAAGGTCGATCCGAGCGCGCGGATCCTGATGTGCAGTGCGATGGGTCAGCAAGCCTTGGTAGTCGAAGCGATTCAGGCCGGTGCCAAAGATTTCGTCGTCAAGCCCTTCCAGCCGTCCCGGGTACTCGAGGCCGTTCAGCGGGTCTTAGGGTAGGGCATGGACCTCCCGCAGTACGCCGAGCTCTTCCTCGCGGAGACTCGGGATCATCTCGCCACCTTCAACCGATCGCTCCTCCAATGGGAGCGGGATCCCACGTCGGAGGAATCGGTCGCCGGGATCTTCCGGGCCGTGCACACCATCAAAGGCATGGCCGCTTCCATGGGCTACGCGAAGGTGGCCGAGTTGGCCCATCGCACCGAGAATCTCCTGGACCTGTTGCGACGTGGCCAACGGGCGGCCACGGAGGAGAGTGTGGAACTCCTCTTCCGGGCTGCGGACGCGCTCGAAGAGGCGTCCGAGGCGGCCGTGGTTGGGCACGAGGGAGAGGTCGATGTCACCGAGCTGGTCCGGGCTATCGATCGGGTGGCGGGAGCCATGGAGCAGGTCGTCGAGCGGCCCGCGGCCGCCCGCCCTTCGGCTCCGCACCTCACCGGGTCGGCCGAGGCGGGCACGAGAGTGCGCGTCGTGCTCCGGCCAGAGGCGCCCCTGATGGGCGCGCGGGCTCTCCTCATCCTGCGCCGCCTGGAGCCGTTGGGATCTCTGCATTCGGTCCAGCCGGCTCCCGTCGCCCTGGAACGGGAGGACTTCGACGGGCGCTTTGCCTTCCGCATCGTGACACAAGAGAACGATGCTACCCTGGAACGCGAAATCCGCACCGCAGGCGACGTCCAGCAGGTGGTCCTAGGGGAAGAGGACGAGAAGGTGGACGCGGGTGCGGTGGGGCGCACCCGTCACCTTCGGGTCGATCTCCGGCGCTTGGATGGTCTCATGAACCGCATCGGGGAGCTGGTAACCGCCCGGGCACGGCTGACCGAGCTAGCGGCGGAACGGGCGGATCCCGATCTCGAGGACGTGGCGCTCAAGATCTCGCATCTCGCCACGGGGCTGCAAACGGAGATCGTGGAGGCGCGCATGACGCCCGTGTGGCAGGTGTTCGATCGGTTTCCGCGGCTGGTCCGCGATGTGGCGCGCCAGCTGGGGAAGCGTGTCGCGCTCCACATCGAGGGGAAGGACATCGAGCTGGACCGAGCGATTCTCGATGAGATTGGAGATCCGCTGGTGCACCTCGTCCGCAATGCCATCGATCACGGCATCGAGGCGCAATCGGAACGGAGGGCTGCGGGAAAGCCCGTGGAGGGACGAATCGTCCTGAGCGCACTCCGCGAACGAGCGACCGTGGCGATCCGTGTGGCGGACGACGGGCGTGGGATCGACCGGGCACGCATCCTCGCGAGCGGGAAGGACCGGGGGCTCGTTGCACCGGATGTCGAGACCCTCACAGACGACCTCCTGCTTCGCGTGTTGGCGCGCCCGGGGTTCAGCACGGCGGAAGAGGTATCGCATGTCTCGGGGCGGGGTGTGGGCATCGATATCGTGACGACCCGACTCCGGGCCTTGGGGGGGACGGTGGAGATCCGCAGTGCGCCAGGCGAGGGGACCACGTTCACCCTGCGTTTACCCACGACGTTGGCGATCATGCGCGCCCTCGTCGCTCAGGTGGCAGACGAGCGATACGCCCTACCCATCACTCACGTTGCCGAAGCGCTGGATCTCGACCGGGGATCGGTGACACAGATGGACGGTCGGGACGCCATGTGGTTCCGAGAACACGTCGTCCCACTCGTCCACCTGCGTGATCTGGTGGGCGTGCGGTCGGCGGGGCCGCGTCAGTGCCCGGTGATCATCATCGAGGTCGGCGAGCGACGTTCGGGGCTCGTCGTCGACCGGATGGCGGGGCAGCAAGAGATCGTCGTCAAACCATTCGATCCACCGCGCGGCACCGTGCCGATCTTCAGCGGGGCCACTATCTTGGCGGACGGCGCTCCCGCCCTGATCCTCGACGCTGGCGGGCTGGTCTAGGAGAAACGGCGAATGGATGACCTCAGCGAACTGAAGGAACTGCAACTCGACGCCGTCCGAGAGGTGGCGACGATTGGAGCGGGGCATGCCGCCACGGCTCTGTCCCAACTCACTGAACGTCGAATCATGATCAGCGTCCCAGAGATCGAAGTGCGGCGGTTGGAAGAGGTTCCCGAGATGCTCGACGATCCCGAGGACGTGGTGGCCGCTGTGCTGATGCGCATGCTGGGAGACCTCACCGGGCGGACGTTGCTCGTCCTCCCCGACGCCAACGCACGACTGCTCTGCGACCTCCTCACGCGACGATCACCTGGTACCACGACCTCGTTCGGCGAGTTGGAGCAGTCGGCCCTCAAAGAGGCCGGGAACATTCTAGGCGGGGCTTACATGAATGCCCTGTCGGATTTCATGGGGATGATGCTCTTGCCCTCCGTCCCCTCCCTGGTGATCGATCAGGCGGCAGCCGTTGTCTCCACGGCGATTGTTGGATTTGGGCACGATCGTGACTTCGTCTTCTGTGTTGAGAGCGATTTCCATTTCGATGAAGCCGGAGACCGTCTCAAGGGGCACTTCCTCCTCCTTCCCGACTTGGCCTCACTGAGGGCTATCTTTGACGCCATCCGCATCACCTGAGGTCATGGGAGCGCGGGCCGTCTCGCCTCTGGACCGCCGAGCTCTCCGGTCCTTCGCGCGCCGCATCGATCCCTCCGACGCCGGCGCGCACAATAACCTGGGTGTCCTCTACTTTGAGCGGGGCCTCATCCAGGAAGCCATCGACGAGTTTTCTCGGGCGCTCGAGCTCGATCCCAAGATGCAGGTGGCGCAGCGCAATCTGGAACTCGCGTACACCGAGACCGGCCACTACGATCGACGCGTGGCCGAGTTGCACGAGCGGCTCCGGACCAACGCCCACGATCGAGCGGCGCGCTGGGAGCTCGGGCGAGCCTACGCCGCCCTGGGGGAGGGGGCGGACGCCCTCGAACAGTTTCAGGCGATCCTGAGTCGCGATCCGGAGGATGTTGCGGCGCTCATTCAGGTTGCGCTCTTGGAGAAGAGCCGGGGGAACCTCGAGGCGGCCACCGCGGCACTCCAGCACGCGCAGGAGCTCGATCCCGAGAGCAGCGTGGTGCACCTCTATCTCGGGGAGGTGCTCTACAATCGCGGCGTGAACGCCGAGGCCCTCGCGGCGCTGGAGCGCGCGATGGAGCTCACCCCGGACAGCGCCGAGGCGTATTACCAGATGGCGTTCGTGCTGGGCGATCTCGGACGCCACGAAGACGCCCGGGAGGCAACGAAGCAGGCCATTCAATTGAACCCCACCTTCGCTCGCGCCCAAGCCAATCTCTCGCTGGAGCGATTCAAGGCCGAGCGCAAACGGGTACCGCGACCGACACCGGGTGAGATCCGGATACCGGCGGATGCCGAGGGGGAACTCGCCCACCACAATCTCGGCCTCGCCTTTCGTCAGCAGGGGTACTACCCAGAGGCGCTGCGTGAGTACCGCCTCGCTCTCGAGCGGGGGGAAGATCGTCACCTCGTCCTGCAGGCCATGGGGGAGGTCCAATTACTGAAGCGCGACTATCCCGCCGCACTCGAACTCTACGATCTGCTCTCGGGGGAGCTCACCGACACCCCCAAGGTGTGGAACGAGCGAGGAGTCGTGTTGCACCAGCTGGGCCGCTTTGGCGACGCGATCGAAAGCTATCGGCGCGCTACCAAAATCGCCCCGAACTACGCGCTGGCGATGAACAATCTCGCCGTCACCCTCGCGCAGTCGGGCCGGCACGAGAAGGCTGTGGAAGCGCTGCGGGAGGCGCTCAAGACACAACCCGGGCTCGTAACCGCCCAGCTCAACCTGGGGTTTCTGCTGTTCCGGCTGGGCCGCTTCGAGTTGGCGATTCAAGCCTTTCGCCAGGCGCTGACAACGGACCGGGAGAATGCGGCCGCGTGGAATGGTCTCGGATGGGTCCTCACGGAGTTGGGTCGGATTGCGGACGCTCGCAACGCGTTTGCACGTGCAGTGGAATCCGATCCCAACAGCGCCGAGGCCCACTATAACCTGAGCTTTGCCCTCTCCCAACTCGGCGACTACGATGGAGCCCTGCGTGCAGTGACGCGGGCGCAGAGCCTCGATCCCTACTACGTGCCCCAGAAGCTGCAGCTCGCCATCGATCTGCAATACGAGGAGTCGACCATCGCCGTCGTTCCGGAGATCTCGGGCGACGTTACCGCAGAGGGGGCGGGGCAGCCCATCGACTTCGACCGGGAGATGCTGGATGATCTCTTTGCCGAGCTGGAGCGTGAGCCGGCTCGCGAGCGAGCCGCCGGCGTGGCCGATCCGCTGGCGCTCGCTCGGGACTACCTCCACAAAGGATTGCTGGACCTCGCCGCCGCAGAGGTCAACCGTGCGCTCGGCCGGGGTGCGGATACCGTCGAAGCGCATCTATTGGCTGGAGAGATCTTCTCGCGGCGCGGCCTCCATGGCGAGGCGCTGGAACGGTTCCGGGCGGCACAGGCCGAAGTCCCGAGCCGGGGTGAGGTCCGTCTCGGCATTGTCCGCTCGCTGCTCGCGCTCGGGCGGGGTCGGGAAGCTGTCGGGGATGCCGGTGCCCTGGCCCGGGATCATCCGGAAGACGTGGACGTGCTCGTCGCCTTCGGCCAGGCTCAGCTCTCGGCAGGTGATCCGGCGGCGGCGCTCGAATCCCTGCGCGAAGCGCGGCGGCGTGCCCCGGAGCGAGCCGACATCCTGAAGCTCGAGGGCGATGTGGCGATGGGGATGGGGGACCTCGAGACCGCTGAAGGCGCGTACCGCGACGCGATCGCGCTGGATCCTCGAATCGTCCAAGTGCGCGTCGATCTCGCCAGAGTCCACGAAGCCCGAGGCAATGTCGAGGAGGCGGAGACGTGCTACAGTGCCGCCCTCCAGGCACTTCCCACGTTCGTCGATGCGGCCCTCGCCTTGGCAAAGCTCTTCGGTCGAACGGGGAGGCATCGGGCAGCGGTCAACCTGTTGGCGGAGACCCTGGCGAACGACCCCGCTGATCTCGAGTGTCTGCTCGCTCTGGGACAGGCTCTCCTCGAGGATGGCCGGCTCGAAGACGCCCGCCATGCGTTCCGGCGGGTGCTAGCCTTCGACGACCGGCACCTGGCGGCGCTGTTCTTCGAGGGAGCGGCGCTGGCTCGCCTCCGCCGTTACGGGGAGGCCGTGCGTCGGTGGGAACGCGTCATCGCAGTCGATCCGTCGGGGAGATATGCGCAGGAAGCGCGCCGGCATCTTCGCACAGCGCAGGATCTCCAGCGCATCTTTCGCACCGAGGCGGCGTAGCGATGGCCATCGAGGGGCCGCTCAGAGAGCTGGGCATCCACGATGTCTTTCAGTTACTCGATCTGAGTCGAAAGACGGGTACCCTGTCGGTCACATCGAATCTTCGGCGGAACCAGGGGACGGTGGTCTTCGCCGATGGCGCCGTGATCTATGCCGAGATCCACAGCAATCCTCATCCCCTGGGCCATCTCCTGGTCCGGTCGGGCAAGATTACCGAAGCGGATCTTCAGCGCGCCAGGGACATGCAGCAGCGGGGCGATCGCCATCGATTGGGCGAAGTGCTGGTCGCCATCGGGGCGGTGACGCACAGGGAGCTCGTGCGTCAGGTGCGCTTCCAGATCGAGGAAGTCATCTTCGAGCTCCTGAGCTGGCGGGAGGGGTACTTCTCGTTCGCCGAAGGCGACGTGCACCATGTTCCGGCCGACGCCGCCGTGCGAATCCCGACCGAATCCCTCCTCATGGAGGGGGCCAGGCGGATCGATGAGTGGTCCCAAATCGAAGGCCGGATCCCGCACCTCGGTGTCATCCCGACGCTGGCACCGGCGAGCGGAGGTGGGGAGGGATCCCTGGACCTGCTTCCCACCGAATGGGAGGTCCTGGCGGCCGTCGATGGTGACCGTGACGTCCGGGGCATCGCAGCCTTGCTGGGCCGTTCGGAGTTCGAGGTCGCCAAGATCATCTTCGGCCTGGACGCGGCCGGCGTGCTAACGATCACAGAACCTGCACGAGCCAATGGCGAATCTCTCCAGGCTACCGAGGACGTGACCGCGCTCCTGGCGCGGGCAACGGCCGCAGCGGCCGGCGGCGACCTGGACGAGGCCCGTAGCTGGGCTGAGCAGGCACGCTCACTGGATCCGCATGAACCGGCGATCTATTCGCTGTTAGGGGAGCTGGAGCTTGCGTCGCGAAGGCCGCACGAAGCAGAGGAGTACCTCCGGCGGGCCCTTCGGCTGGATCCGCTCTTGGTGTCCGCCCATCGGCTCCTCGGTGACGCGCTCGCGCTTCAGGGACGCTTCCCCGAGGCGGTGGAATGGTGGCAGCGTTGGCTCAAGATCGGGGAGCATGACGAGCACACAAATGCCGACGAGGTGCAACGCGTTCGGGAATCGGTGCGAGCCGCGGAAACGCTGAACACCCTCGTGCGTGGGGCACATGGTTGACGATATCAAGGCAATGACGGCGGAGCTGGCACGCGATCCCACCAGTCTCGTCTTCCTCAATCTCGGTGAAGCCCTCAGGGCTCGGGGACAGTCCGAGCCCGCGGCCCGCATCGCCGCGTCCGGCGTCGTGCGGCACCCCGATCTCCCCAGTGCCCACGATCTCTACGCCCGCGTCCTGGTGGATCTCGGGGATTTCGAGCGGGCCTACCATGAGTGGACGGTGGTGCTGGAGCTGGACCAGCGGCACTTCGGAGCCCACAAAGGCCTGGGCTTCCTGTGCTACCGCTGGGGCGATCTCGACGGGGCCGTGGATCACCTGGAGCTCGCTCTCGCCGCGGATCCTCGCGACCAGTCGGTCGTTCACGCGTTACAGCGTGTCCGCGAGGGAACCGCTGAGCTGGCGGCGCCCCCGGAGCCTGCTGAAGAGCCCGCAGCGCAGCGGAAAGAGGGAAAGGAGGCAGAGGAGGGAGGGAAAGAACCCGCCGTCGAACCCGTGGTGGCCGCAGATGCTTCGCCTTGGGCTGCCCTGGAAGGGGGTGGTGGCCGCGGTGTCATGCTGGCAGACGAGCGCGGGCTCCTGCTGAGCGGAGGGCTCGAGGGGGCTGACCTTGGAGAAGTGGGAGAGGAAGTGGCGGCCTACCTGGCGGGTGCGGCGCAGGAGGCCGGGCGCGCGGCCCGGCTGCTCGACTTCGGTGCCTGGCGCTCGATGCTCGTGGAGGGCGAGGGGCTGAACCTGCTCGTCACGCCGCCCACCGACGACACGGTGTTGCTCCTGATCCGAGGCCACACCGTCCCACAGGGACGACTGCGCGTGCTGGCCGAACGCGCGAGCCGGAGTGCCAGGACGTGGCTCGAGGAGCAGCAGCCGTGACGTTGCCTTTCACCGATGCCCTCGAGCGGCTCACGCGGGTCCGCGGCGTTCGCGGCGCTATGCTGGTGGCGGGCGACGACGGGTTGGTGGTCGCCGAAACGCTCATGGAAGGGGTCCGGGGCAACGCCGTCGCCGCGCTCGCGGCGAGCCTTGCGAAGCGACTCCGCAAAGCGTGCGAGGCCGCGGGCGGTGGGATTCCCAGATTCTTTCATTTGCAGGCTGAGGGCGGAACGCTGGTGGTCGTGCCGGCTCCCGATGGCGTGTTGGTGGTGGCCGTGGGCGACCGTGATCTCAACATCGGTTTGCTCCGGCTCGAGATGCGCAGGGTGGCCGAGGCCGTGGTATGAACCTGACCCGCGCGATCGAACCGTGGACCATCCAGCCCCTCGAACGTTTCGTGAACGAGTCACAGGCACGCCTCACTCTCCTCATGACCCCGGCCGGCCAGGTGCTCGCTCAGCACGGTTTCACCCGAGCGATCGACGTCATGTCGGCGGCCACGTTGGGAGCGGCTATCCTCTCATCGAGCGGGGAGATCGCTCGAATGCTCAGCGACGCACCGTTCTCCTCTCTCAATCACCATGGGAAGAACTATGGCATCTTCCTGGCGAGCCTCGATTTGCCCCGGGAGCCGCTGCTGCTACTTGTGGTCTACGGCACCGACTCATCCGTTGGGCTGGTTCAGTTATTCTTCGAAGACCTCGTCCACGATTTGGCGGCCGCGTGCCCGCCCCCGGAGACGAAGAAGCTCGTGCTCGCCGCCGATTTCGAGCGCGAACTCAATGAGAGCCTCGCGGCACTCTTTGGACGGTGAGCCATGTCTCTCGTGAACTTCACCACGCGCGAGATCACTTGTAAGATCGTTTACTACGGTCCCGGCCGGTCCGGGAAGACCACCAACCTGCAATACGTCTATGGTCGGGTGCCCGAGGGGCGACGGGGGCGGATGGTCTCCCTGGCCACGCAAACGGACCGCACGCTCTTTTTCGACTTCCTGCCGCTGGAGCTGGGATCCATCTCCGGCTTCACGACACGCTTTCAGCTCTATACCGTTCCCGGTCAGGTCTACTACAACGCCACGCGCAAGCTGGTGCTACAAGGCGCGGACGGCGTGGTCTTCGTTGCCGACAGTCAGGCACGTCAACTCGACGAGAACATCGAGAGCCTGCAGAATCTGCAGGTGAATCTCCTGGAGCAGGGCATCGACGTCCGGGAGATGCCCCTGGTGCTGCAGTACAACAAACAGGATTTGCCAGGGGATCTCGTCCTCTCGCGCGAGGAGCTGGACGATGCGCTGAACTTCCGGGATGTGCCGAGCTTCGGCGCCGAGGCCCTGAACGGCAAGGGTATCTTCGAAACCCTCAAGGCGATCTCCGAGCTGGTCCTCCGCAGGTTGAGTCAGGAGGCACCAGCATGAGTGTCGGGCTCAATCCTCGATTCACGTTCGATGCGTTCGTTGTCGGTCCTGCGAACCAATTGGCCGTGACGGCGGCGCGGGCGGTGGCGGAATCTCCAGGGAGCGCGTACAACCCTCTCTTCATCAGCGGGCGCTCGGGTGTGGGGAAGACGCATCTGATGATGGCCGTCGGTCAGCTGGCGAAGACGCTCTCGCCAGCTGCGGCCGTAGACTACCTCACGCTCGATGCTTTTCAGGAGGCCTTCTTCGCGGCGAGAGCTGCCGGGCAATCCCAGGCGTTCCGCAATCGCTTGGGCGCCCTGGATCTGCTGCTGGTGGACGATGTGCATTATCTCGCTCGGCTCGGAGAGACGCAGCAGGAGCTGCTGCGCCTCGTTCAGCACCTTCAGTCGACGACCAAACAGATCGTACTCGCCGGCGAAGCAGCACCTACCGATATCCAAGACATGGACGAACGACTGCGAGTCCAGCTCGACGGTGGACTCGTTGTGGACATCACGCCGCCCGAATTCGAGACCCGGCTGACCATACTCCAGCGGCGTACCGCGGAGCGGGGGGCAGAGCTGGCGCCGGCCGTGCTGGAGACCATCGCGGGTATCGAGCTGGAAAGCGTGCGCGAGCTGCTCGGGTTTCTGAATCGCGTCGTGGCGCTCCAAGCCGTAAGCGAGAATCCGCTGACACCCGAGGTCGTGGAGGCGCTCATGGCGGGAGCGAGAACTGCCTACACGGTGGGTGGAACCGGGGTCGGGCCGGCTCGCGAGCCCGACGAGTTCGCCGCCTTCATGACCGACGTCGCCGAAGAGATCGAACACCAGGTCGAAGCCTGGCGCGCCCGGCTCACTGACGGCCTGGAGCGGTGGAAAAACGAGGGCTACCGCACCGCCCGCCTCGAGCAGCTGCTCCAGCAGGACGTCCCGGTGGCTGTCGACCAGGCGCTCAAGGAGTTCGAGCGCGACGTCAAGCGCCTCCGATCGCTCGAGACCGCGATGGAGGCCATCCAACCAGGTCGGGCGGAAGATTCCGTTTTCCGCGATCCCGAGCGGGTCGCCGAGGCGGAAGCGATGGTGCAAGACGCCACGAAGCATCGGGTGCCGCCGCCAGCTCCGTCGGCGGCCTGGCGGTTCGCCACGTACGTCGAGGGGGAGGCCAACCGCGAAGCCCTGCGGGTGGCCCAATCTGCAACCGGAGAACCCGGGCGGGGCGGTTCGCTCCTCCTCATCGTGGGGCCCACGGGTGTCGGCAAGACGCATCTGCTACATGCCATCGGCAATGCCTTGTCGAGTGCGTCTCAGGCCATGGTTGCCTGTTTCTCGGCTCAGCAGTTCCAGGACGAGCTCGAGGAGGCGCTGAGCAGCGAAGCACCGGGGCAGTGGCTTTCGCGGTACCAGCCGGTCGGTGCCTTCCTCCTCGACGACGTCCAGCTCTTGATTCGCGAGAAGCGGGCCCAGCACGAGCTGGCGCACCTGATCACACGGTTTCAGGCATCGGGCCGCCAGGTCGTGCTCACCGCCAGCGCGCCGCCAGGCGAGATCGAGGGTCTCCAGGAGCGGCTCGCCGGGCTATTGGAGCGGGGATACGTGGTGCGGATCGACACGCCGGATCGCGACCTCCGTCGGGCCATCGTCGCGCGCAAACTCGAGGAGCGACACGGGGAGGTCAGCGGCGAGCTTGCAGATTACCTCGCCGCGCGATCCGCCAACGGCATTCGAGCCGTGGTCACCATGGTGCAGCGCGTGCTCGATACGGCGGAAAGCCGGGGCGTGACGCCCTCGGTGACCCTCGCTCGCGAGCTCATCGAGGGGACGCAGCCGGTACGACCGCGGCCCGGGGGCATGCGTACGTCGGGCGTGGTCATCTCGCCGCTGGGCGGCGTCAGGAGCCGGGAAAAGATGGTGTGGAGCTGGCCCGATCCGGGCGAGCGGTTGATCGAGGAACTGTACTAGTGGCGATCCGCGGTAGCCTCAAGGAGGCCTCGCTGCCCGACGTGCTGCAACTTCTGGCTCTGGGTCAGAAGACCGGGCGCCTGACCGTCAGCGATCGGCAGAATCTCGGTCATGTCTTCTTCGAGCGCGGTCGCATCACCGACGCCGCCGTCGTGAATCGGCGCGATCGCCTGGGCGATATCCTCGTCAAGAGCCACACGATCACGCAGGCACAACTCGAAGCCGCCATCGAGGAACAGGCCCGCACTCGCGACAAGCGCCTGGGGCAGATTCTCGTCGAGCAGGGATCGCTGTCTCGAAAGGACCTTGAGCACTTCGTTCGAGTGCAGATCGAAGAAGCTGTCTATTACCTCTTCACCTGGACGACCGGCAACTTCCAGTTCGAAAGCGAAGTTCGGCCCGACCGTCACGATTTCACCATCTCGATCAATCCTGAGTCGCTCCTGTTGGAGGGAGCTCGGCGCGTTGACGAATGGAGCCTGATCGAAAAGAAGATCCCGACTCTCGACGTGATCTTCCGCGTGGACCGGGAACGCATCGACGGCTCCGACGTGACCCTCACGCCTGAGCAGGAGCGGGTCCTTCCGCTGATTGACGGCGCACGCGACGTCATCCAGATCGGTGAGGAGTCCGGGATGGGCGAGTTCGACGTCGGGAAGGCGCTCTACGGGCTGCTCACCGCCGGGTTCCTCCACCCAACCGGGCGCAGCAAACCCCCGCCACCGGATGCGGTGAGCGACACGCGCCTTGCCGAGCACCGCAACCTGGGCGTGGCCTTCTACAAGGCCGGCATGCTGGACGAGTCGGCGCGGGAGTTTCGGCAGGTGGTCGAGCTCCGACCCGAAGATGGCGCCGCATGGTTTCACCTCGGGCTCGTCGTCCTGAAACAAGCCAGGTGGTCAGAAGCCGCCGAGTTGCTCAAGCGGGCCGTCGAACAAGAGGGGAATAAGCCTTCCATCCTGTATAATCTCGCCCTGAGCTACGAGAAGGCCGACCGCCTCGAGGAGGCCGAGAGCGTGTACGCCGAAGCTGCGTCCAAGGCGCGTCACGACCCACGGATCCTCACGGGGTGGGGCATCGTGGCGCTCAGACGTGGCGACTGCGAGGTGGCCGCCGGTCGCCTCGACCGGGCGCGAGAGGTGGCCCGCGACCGCCAGCTCAGCGAGCTGTGGTACTGGGCCCGATCCCTCGCCGCCGCAGGGGTGGAGCGGTACGAAGAGGCGGAAGAGCTGCTCCGCGATGCCATCGCGTTGTATCCGGGACAGGTCGTGTTGCAAAACAACCTGGCAGTGCTGCTCGAGGTGCGTGGTGACCAGGAGCAGGCGCAGCAGATCCTCGATCGCGCCGTGGAGCAAGATCCGTCGCTTCCGCAGCTCTCCAAGAATCTCGGTGATCTCTTATACCGGAGGGGGCGCTTTTCAGAGGCGTGGGAAGCGTACCAGCGTGCGGTCCGCCTCGATGCACGGCTCGGCGACGATGTGTACTTCCGGTTAGGTAACATCGCCTACAAGCAGCATGATCACGAAGGCGCGGCTGGTTTCTGGCAGGTCGTGCTGGAGTTGAACCCCCAGCATGAGCTTGCACGGGCGAACCTCGATACCATGCGAGCGCTAAAGTGAAGGTCTCGGCGCGCGATCCCGATCTCGTGGCCCTGATCGCCAAGATCGCCCGCGAGCGGGGCTTCTGTGGCGAGGCCTACAAGGACAGCGTGATCCGCCGACGGATTGCCGTGCGGATGCGGGCGCAGGGCGTCGCGAGCTACGCCCAGTACGCGTCCGTTCTCGATAGCGACCAAGGTGAGTACGAGCGGTTGCTCGATGCGCTCACCATCAATGTCAGCAAGTTCTTCCGCAACCGCGAAACGTGGGATGCTATCGCCACGCAAGTGGTCCCGACGCTGTGGGACGACCGAGCGACTCCACCACGCTGCTGGTCAGCCGGTTGCGCGTCCGGCGAAGAGCCCTACACCTTGGCGATTCTGTGGCTGGAGCAGGCCAGGAAGAGCGGCGGCGCCGACCGGCAGGTCGTCATCGATGCGACCGACCTAGATCGCACCAGCCTGGATCGGGCCACGGAGGGGGTCTACCACTCCTCCGCCCTCGACGAGACACCGCAAGCGCTGGTCTCCCGGTACTTCGTGCCGGGCGACCCCGCGCGCATCACGCCGGAGCTTCGGGCGTTAGTCAGGTTCCAGCGGCACGACATCCTGCGGGATCCCGCGCCCGTGCCACCCTACGACCTCATCCTGTGCCGTAACGTCGTCATCTACTTCGATCGGCCGACGCAGGATCGGTTGTTCACTCGCTTCGTCCACGCCCTCCGTCCAGGCGGCTTTCTGGTTCTGGGAAAGGTCGAAATCCTCTTTGGCCAAGCACGGGACGTCCTCGTGCCCGAGAATCCACGCGAACGCATCTATCGGCGGCCGTGACCTCTCCTCAGGCGCAGACGTTGGTGCGTATGGGAGAGCTGGCGGTGGCCCGCGGGGAGGGAACGCTGGTCGCCCTCGGACTCGGTAGCTGCGTGGCTGTCGTCCTGCATGATCCCGTCCCATGCATCGGACTCCTGGTTCACGTCGTCCTGCCTTCGCGGGCCCTGTCGCGTGACCACGACCATCCCGGCCGTGCGGCAGATAGCGCTATCCCCCATGCGCTGGGCGCGATGCGGGAGTGTGGTGCCGATCCGGCGCGCGTCACGGCCCGCCTCATCGGGGGCGCCAGCATGTTCAGCGACCTCCTCGCCACCGGAACGGTCCACATCGGCGAGCGCAACGTAGTCGCCTGTCGCATGGGTCTCCGCACGGCCAGTATTCCCATCGTCAGGGAGGCGGTCGGCGGAGCCTCGGGACGATCGGTCTGGTTCGAGGTCGCGAGCGGTCGGGTGACAGTTCGCTCGGTGGGCCATGAGCCAGCCGAGCTCTGACATCAAGCCCTCGGTGCTGGTGGTGGACGACAGCGCCTTCATGCGGCGGCTGCTGTCCGATGCCATCATGCAGTCGGGTCGGTTTCGGGTTGTGGCGACCGCCCGGGACGGTCACGATGCCGTCGCCAAGACCCACCGGTTCAGCCCTGATGTGGTGACGATGGACCTCGAGATGCCCGAGATCGACGGGCTCGATGCCATCGGCTACATCATGAGTGAGTCACCGCGTCCAATTGTCGTCGTGAGCGCCTACGCAGGTCCCGGCACTGAGGTGGCTATTCGCGCCCTGGAGCTGGGTGCCGTGGAGGTGGTGGCGAAGCCCGGCGGACGCGATCCCGACTCTCTCGACTCGCTGGTGGATGCCTTGCTCGCGGCGCTTGAGGCTGCCTGTGCAGCGCAAGTGGAACGCGTTCCCATGCTCGTGGGAGTGCCCACTGCTCCGCTGCGGCCGTCAATCCCCGTCGCCGAGGGGCACGCCAGCATAGCCGTCGCGATTGCCGCCAGCACGGGTGGGCCGCGGGCCCTGGCTGAGATCATCCCGCAACTGCCCACCGGCCGCACGGCCGCGATCTTCATTGTCCAGCACATGCCCCCGAGGTTTACGCGCAGTCTGGCCCACCGCCTCGATAAAGCGAGTGCCATCCGCGTCGTGGAAGCCGAGGACGGACTCGCCATTCGCCCCGATACGGCATATGTGGCGCCGGGCGATTATCATATGCAGGTGGAGGCCAGGGGTGAGGAGCATTGGGTCCGCCTGGGGCGCGAGGCGCCGTTGTGGGGCGTGCGTCCCGCCGCCGACCCCCTCTTTCGCTCCGTGGCGAAGGGTTTCGGAGCGCGCAGTGTCGGAGTGGTGTTGACAGGGATGGGGCGCGACGGCGCCGATGGGCTCCAGGCCATTCGAGACGCCGGCGGGATCACCTACGCGCAGGACCGAGACACGGCCGTCATCTTCGGAATGCCGCACGCTGCCCTCAGGAGCGGCGCTGCGCGCGAGGCTGTCGCGCTGACTGCCCTGGCTGGGAGGATCGACGCGGCACTTCAGGGAATGGGGCGCCCATGAGAGGATACCTGCTCCTTCGCGCCGAGGGCGCGCCCTACGGCTTCCGGGTCACGGACGTCGAACAGGTCGTGGATCTCGATGAGGTCTACCCGGCGCCCGGAGTCGTGCCCGCCGTTCGCGGCGTCGCCCACGTGTCGGGCCGTTTGGTCCCGCTCGTTCATCTCGTGGCCCTCCTCACGCAGGGTACGCCTCCTTCCGAGTGCCGGCCCACCGGTGTGCTGACACGTTGTGTGGACGGCAATGTGGTTTTCGAGGTCGACGACGTGGATGCCGTCGTCGCCGAGGATCCGCTACCGGTTCCAGCGGGATGGCAGGTTCCGTGGGCGTCGGGTGTGGCGCCGGGTACGAGGTTGGTTCCCATCCTGGACCTCGCCGTGCTCGCCGAGCGACTATCTCACGCGTCCGCAGGTGCCGTCGGATGAGCAGGGGCGACGAAGTCCAGCTGGTCACGTTTCGCCTGGGTGGAGGCGAGTTCGCGTTCAACGTGTTCGAGGTGGAGCGCATTCTCCGGTTTCAGGAGCCCGCGCCGTTGCCGAAGGCACCGGAGTTTCTCGATGGGGTGTTGCAGTATGCCGGGACCGTGGTCCCGGTGATCGACCTCCGGAAGCGGGTCGGGCTCGACGCGCCGGTGCGAGACGAGACGCGGACCATCATCATTGAATCCGAGCACGGACGGATTGGCGCGGTCGTGGACGCGGTCTTGGAGGTGCTCAAGGTGGACGCCGAGCGTATCACACCGCCGCCGGAGTTCGTTCGTGGCCTCGCCGCGGCGTACATCCACGGGATCATTCCGTTTGAGGATCGAACGGTCGTCATCCTCGCCGCGGCCAGACTCCTTACGTCGAAGGAGCGCCTGGCGCTCGAGGAGTTGACGGTGGAGGCGGCCCATGACTGAGCCGATCGTGCAGATTCTCCGCCGCCAGTACGACGATATTGTCAAGCGGCTTGACACCATTCGGGGTTCTGCCGAGCGTCGTGAAGCTGTGAAACGTGAGATCATCAGGCTCTTCAAGACCGTCGATCAGGGCATCAGCGACCTCGCGGCCCTGAAGGAAGACATCCGGGAATTGGTGGATTCGTACAAGCAGATCGCCCAGGCTCAGGAGGCGGGAGACCGTGCACCGCAGTTCACCGGGGCGGCCCCCATGGTTCGTGTCGATAACCTCGGAGCGTCGACCTTCATCGAGAAAGGCTGGAACCTCATCTCGCTGGGCGATTACACCGGAGCGGTCCAGGCGCTGAACAAGGCCTTGGAGCTCGCGCCCGGCGATACGCAGGCCCAGTCACTTCTCGGCTGGGCACAGATGCTGAGCGAGGAGTACGACGAGGCGCTGACCACCTTTCAAAAGGTGCTCATGAGAGAGCCGGCCAATTCGCTGGCCCGGATCAATGTGGGATACATCTGCCTCAAGAAGCGGATCTTCGGTGAGGCGATCGAACATCTCTCCAAGGCGATCCGCTTGGACAACGACAAGAAGGCAACGCTCTACGCGCATTACTATCTCGGGCTCGTGTATCTCGAGCGCGAGATGTACGAGGATGCGTGTAGTTTCTTTCAGAAAACCTTGAAACTCGGTCCCAACCTGATCGAGGCGTACTACGAGCTCGGTCGCGCGCACTGGTTTGGTGGTGACCAGGAGCTCGCAAAGGAGACCTGGGCCCAGGGGCACAAAGCCAACAAGTACAGTCCGTGGGGAAAGCGGTGCCGGGAGATGGTGGATCTGGTTGCGGAGGGAAAGGCACCGCCACGCTAGTCACGGTGATGCTGGGACTCCTGGTCGCAGCCCAGGGCCCGTCGTGGCTGCAGGTAGGGCGGGTGACGGCGGTGTATTGGGAAGGGGACGCCACGAAGGCTGCGGCCCTCGCCGAACTCGCCGACCGCATGTGGCCGTGGCCGGGGATTCGCGAACCGGTGGAGCATCCCATTCGTCTCGTCGTCGTCTCCGATGCCGAGCGGTTCGACTCGCTAACGGCGGGGCGGCTCCCGGAATGGGGGGTGGCCGCCGCATTCCCCGCCACCAACACCATCGTGCTCCGGGCCATGGGGGACCCCAGACGCGCCCTCCGCCACGAGCTGGCCCATCTCGCCCTCCACTCCGTCGTCCGGAGCGTGCCCCGCTGGTTCGACGAGGGGTACGCGGTGTGGGCTGCGGGCGAGTGGGGTCGTTTGGAGGCCCTCCGCGTGAACTGGGCGTTGCTCCGCGGGGAGCGTCCCTCCCTCATCGAACTCGATGGGTATCTCCGGGGTCCAACGGCCTCCAGCGCGGAGGCTGCGTATGCGCTCGCCGCCACCGCGGTGCTCTTCCTGGAACGGCTGGGTGGTGAGCGGGGGCTCGAGCCCATCCTCCTTGCCCTGGCCACCGACGGTGATATCGACCGGGCGCTCCGACGGTCATATCAAGTGACACTGGGACAGTTCGAGGATCTGTGGCGACGGGATCTGAAGAATCGATACGGCTGGTTGTTGGTGCTGAGTACCTTTTCGGCGTTCTGGGCCGTTGCCGGCGTCATGTTGGTCGCGCTGTGGGTGTGGCGCCGGCACCGCGATCAGGAGCGCCGTGCGGCCCTCGACGAGGGGTGGGTTGTGCACGATGATCCGTGGGACACGCCAGCTTGACGCTTGTGGAACCTCAAGTTAGCCTGAGTGTCTATGTCAAGAGGTAGAGCGGGTTCTTCTCCCGCTCGGCTCCGATTCCGGAGCAGCAACGTGATGCTGTTGGGCGGTGCAGTGGCCTCTCTCGCCGCGGGGTATGCGTTGCTCGCCAGCGGGTCGACCACGCTTGCGCCGATTCTCTTGGTCCTTGGCTACTGCGTGTTCTTCCCGCTCGGCCTGGCGTTGTAGGCATACCGAGGGGCGAATAGCTCAGGGGTCCAGAGCGCCTGCCTTACAAGCAGGAAGTCGGGGGTTCGAATCCCTCTTCGCCCATGCGTGAGCGAGCGTCCCGAACCCAGCAGTCGACGTTCTAACTCGGAGGCGTCGTGGTGTCGTCGAAACCGTACTTCATGAGCAAGGTCAAGATCGCCATCGGGGTGGTGGCGACCGTCACCTTGGTTCTTCCGCCGATCGCCGATGCTCAATTCGGGCAGCGACGCCCAACGGAACGGATCCTCTTCTTGATTCCGCAGCCCACCAACCCGACTGATACGTCGCTGGCCGTCCAGTATGCCCACGAGGTCCGTCGCCGGATGGAGTCCAAGTTCCGCAACAAGCTCACCATCATCTCCAGCGACCAGATCGCCGAGATGCTGGCCGAGTCCGGGTACCAGCCCAATGCCATCCTCGGCTCGGCCGATGCGGAGCGGCTCGCCAGGGCACTGCGATCGGACGCCTACATCGAAGGCGACCTTCGGCGGAACGACGTGGCTCCCGTTGTCCACCTGCGAATGGTGGACATCGGACGCTCTGGGCTCTCCGGGTGGATAACGGTCTACGGTGAATCCGAAACGCAACCCAAGAGGTTCGCCGAAGTGACGGTGGACTCACTGGACATGCAGGTGGACGCCGCGGAGCAGGCGCGAGAGTGCACCGAGCGCCGGGATCGCGGCGACTTCCGTGGGGCGCGGGACCGGGCCGAACGCGCCTTCCGTGTCTTTCCCAACCACCCGTCCGCCGCGCTGTGTGCCGCCGTTGTGATGGAAGCCACCAACGCACCGCCCGACAGCCAGATCGCCATGTATCAACGAGCAGCCTCGGGCGATTCGCTACTGGGGCGGGCGTGGGAACGGTTGGGACGTCTCTACCAGCAGCAGGGCGATTCCCTCGCGGCCATCGACGCGTTTGCCAGTCAGCTGATGGCCCGTCCAGGCGACCGTCAGCTGCGTCTCGGCCTCGCGGCGGGATACATGACCCTCGGCGAACACACGCGGGCTCGAACACTCCTCGACGAGTTTCTACGCGATAACCCGGACGATTTGGAGTTCCTGGATCTCAAGGTGCGCGCCTGCGTAGAAGGCGAGCTTTGGGTGTGTGCCCTGGAAGCGCTCTCGGCCCAATACGAGCGCACCGCCGAGCTGGCCGGTGACACGATCTTCTACGCCACGATCATTGGAGCAGCCCAACAAGTGTCGGATACCGATGCTTTGCTGCGATGGACCGGCGAGGCGGTACAGAATGCTCCCAATTCCGTGACGTTGTGGCGGGCGCGGGCCAATGCCTACCGCGAGGCGGAGATGTCCGATTCGGTGGTCACGGCCTACGAGCGGATCCTCGCACTGGATCCGCGTGATGTGCCGACGCGCCTCGGGGTGGCGCAGGCCATCACCGAGGGCATCACCATCGACACGGCGGTTCCGCTGGACACCGCTCGCCTCCTCCACGCCGGGCGGTATCTCGACGAGGTGACCGCGATGAGCCGGGATACCGCGGTCCTCATGAACGCCGCGGTACTGTACTACCAGCCGGCGGCCAAGATGGTGCAGGCACGGATGCATCTCCCCATCGCCGTCGAGTGGCTGGAGAAGGCGCTCAGGAACGACGTGCAACGGCGCCTCACCGAGCAGGCGAACTTCTTCCTCGGCTTCGGACTCATGTTCCAGATCTTCGAGTTCGATCAGCAGGTCACGGAGTCGAAGTCGTGCGCCCTCGTCCAGCAGGAGGCGCAAATGGTGGCGAAGGGGAAGCAAGCCCTGGAGATCGGGGCGTCGGTCTCCCCGCAGACCGCCCGGCAATTCCTGCAGCAGTATCAGGCGTTCGAGCAACGGATTCCACAGCTCCGGGCCGCGTTCTGTCGCTGACGGGCGCTTGAATTCGCACGGCAGCAAACCTACATTCCGCTGCTGTGCTTTCGGGGGGCTGTAGCTCAGTTGGTTAGAGTGCCGGTCTGTCACACCGGAGGCCGCGGGTTCAAGTCCCGTCAGCCCCGCTTGTCCATTCGCGATGAATCCCTGCCTCGGCCCCGCTTGCTCCGCTCGCGGGGCCGTTCCGCATGGCCGACGGCGGCCGTGACTCCACGGCATGCCCCCGTCCTGGTGGACCCGGTGGCACAACTGGCCGCCAGCTGCCAACGAGCGGCCGATTGCACGGTGGGAGCCGGTGGGCATGCCGCGCGCCTGCGCGATCTCGGGGCGGAAGTCTTTGCGGTGGACCGAGATCCAGCGGCCATCGAACAGGCACGCACCCAGCTGGGCGAAGGCGGCTTCATCTGGCGAGTCGGACGGTTCGGCGACCCGGTGGTCATCGCCGATGTCGCGCGGTTCCGGCCGGAGTTCGTGCTGCTCGATCTCGGCGTCTCGAGCGGTCAGCTCGACCTGGACGAGCGGGGCTTTTCGTTTCGTCGCGGCGTACCGTTGGATATGCGCCTCTCTGGCGAGGGCCCAACCGCCGCCGACATCCTGAACCATCGATCCGCCGGAGCGCTGGCGGACATTTTCCGTCGGTACGGCGACGAGTCACGATCCCGGCGCCTGGCGACTCGCATCGTCGAGCGCCGCGCACGCCAGCCGTTTCACACCAGTGACGACCTCGTGAACGCAATCCGCAGCGCGCTGGGTCCCCGCAGTGGTCCCAGCGATTTCGCCAGGCTGTTTCAGGCCGTGCGGATCGCCGTCAACGACGAACTGGGCGAGTTGGAACGGGCCCTTCCGGGATTGCGGGATGCCCTCGTATCGGAAGGGCGCCTGGCGGTCATCACCTATCACTCTGGAGAGGATCGGATCGTCAAGCGGGCCTTCCGGGACTGGGCACGGGTATGCGTGTGTCCGCCGCCGCAGCCGATCTGCACCTGCCGTGGGCGGCCGCTTGGTCGATGCGATCCCCGCAAGCCCATCCTGCCGACTCCCGAGGAGATCCGGGCGAACCGGCGGGCCCGCAGTGCGAAGCTGAGGGCGTTTCGAGTTGTCCATGGCGCGTAGACCCCGTCGAGGACGATTCTGGGCGTTGCTCTGGTTGGGCTTTGTCCTCATCGTGCTTGCTTGGGTGGTGACCCGCCAAACGTCGGCTGTGGTCACGGCGCGGGAACTCAACGCTCTCCGAGAGCGGCGGGTCACGCTCGAATCCCGCCGGGCCGAATTGTTGCGGCGGCTTCGGCGCGCGGAAAGTCGTGCCGTCCTGGTGCCAAAGGCAGAATCTCTCGGCCTCCACCTCCCCGGTGACAGTGAAATGGTGCGGATAACCATGCCAGAACCCGGAGGCCAGTAAGCGTGGTGAAACCGGTCGTTCGGCTCGGGATCGTGCAAGGCGCGTTTGGCATTGCCGTGGTGGCCCTCGCGGCGCGTGCGGTCCAGGTCCAACTCTGGGAGGGTCGTGAGCACCGGGCGACGGCCACGGCGCAGCGGACCCGGACGAAGGTCATCGACGCGCCGCGAGGGACGATCTACGACCGCAACGGGCTCACCCTCGTCACCACGCAGGAGATCTACCGAATCGACCTGGCGAAAGACCAGCTAAGCCTCGTCGACAGGGACCTCCAGACGATCGCGGACGCGTTGGGCAAGCCGCGCCGCGAGGTCGAGCGTCGTTTCCGCGGACGCTCAGCCTATCTCCACGGTCCCTTCACCGCCACCCAAGTGCAGCCCATTCGCCATCTGCGCGGGGTTTATCTTCGTCGAGAACTCCATCGTTTCCACCCGAGCCCAGGGCTTGCCGCACCCATCATCGGTCGACCAGCGGGGGACGGCCAAGCTGCCAGCGGTATCGAGTCGGTACTGGATTCTCTCCTGACGGGCACGCCGGGGCACGCCGTCGTCCTGCGCGACCGCGGGGGCGTGGAACACGAGTCCCCGTCCCGTCTGGACGCGTTCCCGGTTCCCGGGCACGCCGTGTACCTCACCCTCGATGCCGCTCTCCAAGAGATCGTGCAGCATGCTCTGGACGAAGCCGTCGACCGGCTCGATGCCGTGGGTGGCGACGTGGTGGTCTTGGACCCGGTTCGAGGTGAGATCCTGGCCATGGCCTCCCGGGGCCCAGGAGCCCGCGCCGCGGTCAGGGCCGTGACGACCGTCTTCGAGCCCGGCTCGACAGCGAAGGTCTTTGCCGCTGCCGCCCTCCTCCAGAACGGCCTCGGAACGCCGTCGGACTTGATCTACGCGGAGCAGGGGAGCTACCAGCTGGGATCGCGTACGATTCGCGACGAGCACCCGGAAGGCTGGCTTACGCTGCAGCGAGTTGTCGAGCGATCCAGCAATATCGGGATCGTGAAGGCTGCGCAGAGCCTCACACGGGAACAGCAATTCGGAATGCTCCGCGACTTCGGTCTGGGATCGCCCACCGGTGTCGAGTATCCGTCCGAGGCCCGGGGGATCTTGCGGCTCCCCCACCGCTGGAGCGGCACCACACCCGCGAGCCTCGCCATCGGGTACGAGGTCGCGGTGACGCCACTGCAGCTGGCCGCGGCCTACGCCGCCATCGCCAACGACGGTGTCCTGCTTCGTTCCGCCCTCGTGCGGGAGATCCACGCTCCCGACGGGAACGTCGTCTACCGCCACCGGCCCGAGCCCGTGAGACGGGTGGTCTCTTCCGAGGTGGCGAAGCAGCTGCGAGAGATGCTCCGGGGCGTCGTCTATCGAGGGGGGACGGGAGACACCGCCGCGCTCACCTCCTTCGAGGTGGCGGGCAAGACCGGCACGGCGCGCCGAGCGGGCCCCGACGGCTATATCCCGGGTTCTCACACGGCCACCTTTGCTTCGATCTTTCCGGCCGACGACCCTCAGCTCGTGATGGTGGTCAAGCTGGACGATCCCCGCGGTGCCTATGCCCGCCTCACGGCGGCGCCTGTGACTCGTGCCGTCCTCGAGCAGGTGCTGGCTGCTCGGAGCGGCGCGTTGGATCACTCGCGCCTGGCAATGGGTCGGTCTGACGGCATCCACGGGCCCGAAGTCGGGGGTGGAACCATTCCCTATGTCACGTCCTGGCCGGTGCAATTCGTGGTACATGATCCGGCCCGCAGGCGAGTACCCGATCTGCGCGGCCTCCCGTTGCGTGATGCCTTTCACAAGCTCCACGGAGCGGGGCTCCGGGGGACGTTGCAGGGATGGGGGAAGGTGGCCACGACGAGGCCAGTCGCTGGAGCGCCGGTGGAGGCCGGGGCCCTGGTGACCGTCATCGGTGCCGAGGAACGACCTGCGCCGTGACCACACTCCAAGAGATCGTGGGCGTGCTCCGGCGCGAGGGACAGCTCCTCCGCCAGCCGGCGTCGCTCCCCGCGATCAGCGGTGTCATGGAGGATTCTCGGCGCGTAACCCGCGGAACGCTCTTCTGCGCCATTGAGGGGACGATGGACGACGGCCATCGCTTCGTGGGCGACGCCAGCGCCCGAGGGGCGGCGGCTGCGTTGGTCAGCAGGCGAGTCGACGTGCGCCTACCTCAGATCCTCGTGCGTGACGGACGCACCGCCGCGGCCCTAGCCGCCCGCGAGTGGTATGGGCGGCCGGGCGATGATCTCGAGCTCATTGGCGTCACCGGCACAAACGGAAAATCCACCACCGTGGCGCTGACCCGCCATCTCCTCAACGCCAACGGGAACACCGGCTCCCTCGGCACCCTCGGTGCGATGGATGGTGCCGGCGAGGTGCTTCCCGATTTCCAGACCCTAACGACCCCAGGTGCCGTGGAACTCCAAGCTGCCCTCGCGGCACTTCGGGAAAGAGGGGTGCGTCGGGTTGTGATGGAGGCATCCTCCCACGCTCTCGACCAGCGCCGGCTGGAGACCTTAGTCCTCGACGCCGGGATCTTCACCAACCTCACGCACGACCATCTGGATTATCATGAGACCCTGGCGGCGTACGGGGCGGCAAAGGCGCGGCTGTCCGATCATCTTCGGTCGGGGGGGGTAGAGGTGGTGAACGCCGACGAACCTGCCTGGGCGATGCTCCGTCGTCGACCAGGCATTCGCAGGATGCGCTACGGGTGGAGCGACGACGCCGATGTTGGCGTAGTGCACGCCGATCTCGGATCGTCTGGAACTGCCTTGACCGTTCGCTTCGGGGACCTGACCACGTCGGCTCGCGTGCCGCTCGTGGGCGCGTTCAACGTCAGTAACGCGGTGGGTGCGGGGGCGACGGCATGGGCCCTCGGAGTCGAACCGGACGCCATCGCGGAACGCCTGGCAGAGGCGCCGCAAGTCACGGGTCGGATGGAGCGACTCATCGAGGGTGACTTCCTGATCCTCCGGGATTATGCCCACACGCCAGACGCCCTTGAGCGACTGCTGAAGGCGCTTCGGCCGCTCACCGCTGGTCGTCTGATCGTGCTCTTCGGCGCCGGTGGGGACCGCGATCGCCGCAAGCGTCCGGCCATGGGGTCGATCGCGGCCGAAGGCGCTGATCTGGTGATCGTCACCTCGGACAACCCGCGCACCGAGGACCCCGAACGCATTATCGACGACGTCGAAGCGGGGATGGGCGACACGGATCACCTCCGCATCGCCGACCGACGAGAGGCTATCTTCCACGCCGTGCGCATGCTGCACACCGGTGACTGTCTTGCGCTGGCAGGGAAGGGGCACGAGACGTACCAAGTGGTGGGTACCGCGAAGCTCCCCTTCGACGAACGGGAGATCGTCGAGGAGGCGGTGCGGGAGCGAGCACCGGCGTGACACGCTGGTCGGCTGAGCGCGTCGCCAGCGTGCTCGGAACTGCCTCTGTCACCGGCGTCGAGTTCTCCACGATCAGCACCGATACCCGACGGCTCGAGCCCGGTGCCCTCTTCGTCGCGCTCCAGGGCGAGCGGTTCGACGCTCACGAGTTTCTGCATGACGCGCGGCAGCGGGGAGCGCTCGGAGCCGTCGTGCGGTCCGGAACCGCGCCCGTCGATGGCCTCGCCCTCTTCGAGGTCGACGACACCTTGAGAGCGCTCGGCCTTCTGGCGCGCGATAGGCGGCGGGAGATTGCGGGCCCCGTTCTGGCGGTCACCGGCACCAACGGCAAAACGTCCACCAAGGAGATGCTGAGGAGCATCCTCTCCACTCGGTGGCACGTTCAGGCGACTCGAGAGAATCAGAACAATCTGGTGGGAGTCCCGTTGACGATTCTCGCCGCGCCGCCGGAATGCGATGCCCTTGTGGTCGAGGCGGGCGCCAACGTCCCGGGAGAGATCGGGAGACTCCGGGACGTCATCGAGCCTTCTGTGGCCATCATCACCAACGTGTCACACGGGCATCTGGAGGGGTTTGGCTCGCTGACGTTGACGTTGGACGAGAAAGTGGCCCTACTCCGAGGCGTGCCCGTGGCGGTGGTGGGGCTGTACCCACAGGAGCTGGCCGAGCGGTCTCGTCGCCTTGCAGGGCGGACGGTCGTGGCCGGTCTCGAGGTCCCGGCTGACGTGCGACCGGAGGCGTGGCGGATCGGTTCGGACGGGCGGCCGGAGCTCTCGGTGCAGGGCGAACGAGTGAGCCTGCCCCTGCTTGGCGCACATCAGGCTGAAAACGCGATGATCGCGTTGGCGGTAGCGGGGGAGCTGGGAATCCAGCCAGCCGAGGCGGCCGTCGCGCTGGAAGGGGTTGCGCTCCCGGCGGGACGGTGCCAGGTGTTGCGGAGCGGGGATCTGGTCGTGGTCCACGATGCGTACAATGCGAATCCCGCTTCGCTCGTGGCGTCCCTCGATACGGTCGAAGCGATGCGGCACCAGCGCCCCCTTGTTGTCATGCTCGGGTCCATGCTCGAGCTCGGTGCTGAGAGCGATCGCCTGCATCGAGAAATGGCAGACGTCGTAATGGCTAGGCGCCCGGCGCTCGTCGCCGCACTTGGTGCCTTCGTGTCAGCATTCCGGCGCCATGCGTTGGGCGATCGTCTTCTCGTGGCGGACGATCCGGACGAGCTCGGAAGGCGATTGGCCGCGCGACTCAGAGGGACCGAGCTCGTTTTGCTCAAGGCTTCTCGCGGTGTCCATTTGGAGCGCGCGGTCCCCCACCTCATACCGGACGATCAACGCACGTGCTCTACCATCTCCTAGCGCCGCTCGCGTCGAAGCACATCGTCTTCAACCTGTTCAACTACCTGACGTTCCGCGCCGCAGGGGCAACGGTGACGGCGATTTTCCTGTGTTTCCTCGTCGGGCCCACCATCATCAGGCAGCTCAGGAGCCGCAGCATCGGGCAGGTGGTGCGAGCTGAGGGTCCGGCGTCACATCATGCGAAGCGTGGGACGCCGACGATGGGCGGTGTGATCATCCTCATCTGTACCGTGCTCCCGGCGCTCCTCTGGGCACGGCTGGACAATCGATACGTCCTCGTGACGGTCGTGGCCACGCTGTGGATGGGGGCCATCGGGTTTGTCGATGATTACTTGAAGTTCATTCAGGAGAAGTCTCGCGGCCTGGTCGCCCGGTACAAGCTGATTGGTCAGGTGACGTTCGGCCTCGCGTTGGGATCCTATCTCCTCTTTTTTCCCCTCACCGGTGACGTGGCGGCCAACGCGACGCAGCTCCCTCTCTTCAAATATGTGCTGCTCTATCTGCCCGGCATCCTGTACGTCGTGTTCGTGACCTTCATCATCACGGCTTCCAGCAACTCTGTGAATCTCACCGATGGTCTCGATGGGCTCGCCACCGGGCTGACCGTGATCGCCGCCGGCGCCTTCGGCATTTTTGCTTACCTCTTCGGGCGGGTGGACGCCTCAGAGTATCTCGGGGTGTACTACCTCCGTGGCGCCGGAGAAATGGCCATCTTTTGCGCCAGTCTCATGGGTGCGGGACTCGGTTTTCTCTGGTTCAATGCGCATCCGGCGCAAGTGTTCATGGGCGATACGGGAAGCCTCGCCATTGGCGGCGCCTTGGGAACGGTTGCCATCCTGCTCAAGTCCGAGTTCCTGCTGCTCCTCATCGGCGGCGTCTTCGTGGCCGAGACGGTGTCGGTGATCCTCCAGACGAGTGTGTACCGGTGGTGCAAGTGGCGGCGCGGCCGCGAGTACGCTGATCAACACCGGGTCTTTCGCATGGCGCCACTGCACCATCATTTCGAGCAGATCGGATGGCCCGAGTCCAAGGTGGTGACCCGTTTCTATATCCTCGGGATCCTGTGCGCGCTCTTCGCCCTGTCGACGCTGAAGATTCGGTGATTCCCGATACGTGGCGTCGGGGAGAGGTGGCGGTCATTGGGCTGGGAAGAAGCGGCATTGCCGCCGCACGGTGGCTGGCATCCCAGGGGCTCGCCGTCTACGCCTCGGACGTCGTGGATCAGCCGGCCGTGCGGAGGGCGGTGGGGGCGCTTCCGCGAGATCGCGTGGCGGTCGAACTCGGCTGCCATGACCTCGACCGCATCCGCCGTGCTGTGGTCGTCGTGGCGTCGCCGGGTGTCCCGCCGGACGCGCCCCCACTCGTTGCCGCGCGCGAGGCCGGACGAGATGTCATCGCCGAACTGGATCTTGCCGCCCGCGTACTGGACGAGGCCAAGCTCATCGTCGTTACCGGTACGAACGGGAAGAGCACGACGACCGCCCTCATCGCGCATCTTCTCCAGACCGCCAAGATCCCGGCGGCGGCCGGTGGCAACATCGGGCGCCCGCTCACCGACCTGGCGAGCGACACACCGCCGCCGGAGTGGATCGCGGTAGAGGCCTCGTCGTTCCAGCTCCACGACTCGCCCCACCTGGTTCCGACCGTGGGTGTGCTCACCAACCTCGCTCCCGACCACCTGGATCGCTACCCGACCACCGACGCGTACTACGCAGACAAACGACTACTCTTCCGAAACGCGTCGGAGCATTCGACCTGGATCCTGAATAGGGACGATGCGGCAGTCCTGGACCTGGCACGGGGCGCCGCGGGGAGGTACCGGTATTTCAGCGTGGACCGGCCCGCCGACGCCTGGTTCGATCGAGCGCGCAAGCGCTTGATGCTGCACGAGGAATTCCTTGTACCCCAGACCGAGCTTCGACTGCTTGGCGATCACAACGTCGCGAACGCGCTGGCCGCGACGCTCGCCGTGCGGGCAGCCGGCGTTGGGCTTGCCACCCTCCGGAGTGGGCTCGTGAGCTTCCGCGCGCTCCCCCATCGACTGGAACCGGTCCGGGAGGTAAGGGGCGTCCTGTGGATCAACGACTCGAAGGCCACGAATGTTGCCGCGGCCGTACGCGCCGTGCAGGCCATGGTGCGACCCTTCGTGCTCATCGTAGGCGGTCACCACAAGGGGGAATCGTATGCACCGCTCGCACAGACGCTGTCGGAGCGCTGCCGCGCCACGGTAGCGTACGGGGAAGCGCGGGACCTCCTGGCCCGCGAGCTGGGAGCCCGATCTGCAGTCCTCACCGTCGCCGTATTCGACGATGCCGTCGACCGAGCGTCCGGCCTCGCGCGCGGCGGAGACGCGGTCCTGCTGGCGCCGGCCTGTGCGAGTTACGATCAGTTCACCAGCTTTGAGGAACGTGGCGAGCGATTCTGCGCCTTGGTGGAGGAGCTATGCAGGCAGTGAGCGCGCGCGTGAGTGACGTCTGGCAGGGCCGCCTCCTGGCGTTGGTGGCGGTGACACTGGTGGTGTTGGGTATCGCCGCAGTCTACAGCGCATCCAGCATCCAAGCCGTGGAGGGCGGGCACGCTGGCTGGTACTACGCCTTCAAGCAATTGGCGTATGCGGTCGTCGGGGGTGCGCTCCTGCTGAGCGTCGCGCGATCCGACTATCGGTTCTGGCGCAACGAGCGTCGCTCGTGGTTCTTCCTCAGTGGTTGCGTGGTGGGGCTCATCGTCCTGCTCTTACCCTTCACCTCGTCCATCGCCCCGGAGATCAATGGGGCCAGGCGCTGGTTGCGCCTCGGGCCGTTGAGCATCCAACCGTCGGAGTTCGCCACACTCGCCGCGGTGATATGGACGGCGATGATGGCCACGAGAAAGGAGGGCTCGCTGCGCTATCTCCGCCGCGGAGTGTTTCCTCTCCTCGTGATTCTGGTGCCCGTGGCAGCCCTGATCGTGCTGGAGCCGGATCTCTCGTCGGCCGCCCGACTCCTCTTGGTGTGTGGGGTCGTTGCGTTCATTGGTGGGGCCCGGATCGGTCACTTCCTCTTGATGGCGTTTCTAATGTTCCCGGTCCTCCTGGCAGCCGTTCTGGCGGAGCCATACCGCGTGGGTCGCCTCCTGACCTTCGTCAAGATGCTTCTCGCCATTCTGGGTTTCGGCGAGGAAGCGGCTGCGGAAGCCAGTTGGCAGATTACGCAGTCGATTATCGGCATCGGCTCCGGGCAGCTCTTCGGCGTGGGATTCGGTGAAGGGATGCAGAAGCTCGGATACCTTCCCCACGCCTTCTCGGATTTCATCTTCAGTACCATCGGTGAGGAGTGGGGGTTCATCGGCGCCGTCGTGATGCTGATACTCTACTCGCTGTACGTCGGCATCGGTTTTCACATCGCTCGCACTGCCGTGGACCGTTTCGGGATGCTTCTGGCCACAGGCATCACCGTCCTGATCGGCCTCACCGCCATGCTGCACATCGCCGTAACCCTCGCCCTCGCACCGACCACGGGGCTCCCCCTCCCGTTCGTGTCCTACGGCGGATCGGACCTGGTCGTCTCGCTCATCGGCACTGGCCTGCTCGTCAGCATCGCCAACCGCCGAGGCCGTACCTAACACAGCGCCGCCAATGGCCCGCGTGCTCATCGCGGGGGGCGGGACGGGTGGCCACCTGATGCCCGCCTTAGCGCTGGCGGATGCGCTGCGAGAGGCAGACGCCAGTCTGGAGCCGGTGCTCGTCGGCGCGGCGCGTGGCATCGACTCCGACATCCTGCCTCGGCGTGCGTACCGGCACTACCTCCTCCCGGTCGAGCCTATTTACCGGCGCACGTGGTGGAGGAACCTGCGCTGGCCGGCCGTCGCCTGGCGAGTGTGGCGACAGTGCGGGGACGTTCTCGCGCGCGAACGTCCGGCCCTCGCCGTGGGAACGGGGGGGTACGCCGCCGGCCCGATTCTGTTCCGCGCCCACCGTGAGGGTATCCCCCTCGCGTTGCAGGAGCAGAACGCCTACCCGGGGCTCACGACGCGCTGGTTGGCACGCCACGCGAGGCAAGTGCACCTCGGGTTTCCTGAAGCCGAAGCACACCTGCAAATCGGGAGCACAACCGCGGTCCACACTCTGGGAAACCCTATCGCTCCACCGCCGGAGCACCCACCGGATCGGGATCAGGCACGCGCGGAGCTCCGCGTTCCCCCCGGTGTTCCCGTGGTGCTGGTCATGGGGGGGAGCCAGGGAGCACGGAGCATCAACCGGGCGCTAGCCGGTATTCTCGAGACCGGTCAATGGGCCAGTCTGACGCTGCTCTGGAGCACGGGTCATCGCTCATGGGACGAGTACGCCGGGTTCGATGCTCCTCCGGGCTGCCAGGTGAGGCCTTTTTGGGATCCGATTGCCCAGGCGTACGCCGCTGCCGACCTGGTGGTGGCTCGAGCAGGCGCGATGAGCACCGCCGAGCTCTGCGCCTGGAGCCTTCCCTCGATCTTGATCCCTCTCCCTACGGCGGCGGCCGACCACCAGACCGGCAATGCCACGGCGCTGGCCGCAGCGGGAGCAGCTGTACACCTCGACGAACGCAATCTCTCCGCCAAGGTGCTCAGGGAGCATGTCGAAGATCTGTTGGGAGCACCGGCGAAGCTCGCCTCGATGGCCCGAGCCGCCCAGCTGCGTGGGCGCCCCAAAGCGGCCCGCGAGATCGTTCGTCAACTGCGTTCGCTGTTGAGCTAAGTCAAGAAGCTTTCGGAACTTTCGAGGGCGCCTTATATTAGCTGCCCAACCGATGCGGCTGTTTGCCCCTGACGATCCCCGACCCCTCCATTTCATGGGGATAGGTGGCGCGGGGATGAGTGCCCTGGCACTCATTGCCAGGCGACGCGGGGCTGCAGTCACCGGATGTGATCTCGAGCCGCGTGGGGCCGCCGACCTGGTACGCGCCGGTGTCCGAGTCTGTTCGGGCCACGACGCGAGCCACGTCGCCGGTGCGCGCGCCGTTGTACACACAGCTGCCGTCTCAGTGGATCACCCGGAGCTGGAGGCTGCTCGTGCCGCTGGCGTTCCGGTGGTTCGTCGAGCGGAGGCGCTACAGCTGGCTGTGGAGGCCGGTGCGGTTATCGGCATCGCCGGGACCCATGGTAAGACCACGACGACGGCGATGGCGACGGAAGCCCTGGCGGCGGCGGGTGCCGATCCGACGGGGATTACTGGTGGGAGGGTCCCCGCTTGGGGTGGCAACGTCCGGTTTGGCGGCGACGCATTGTTCGTCGTCGAGGCGGACGAGTACGACAAAGCGTTCCTGACGCTGCGGCCGACGGTCGCGGTCGTGAACAACATCGAGGTGGATCACCTCGAGTGCTACGGGTCTGTGGCGGCGCTGGAGGCTGCCTTTGCCGACTTCGCGTCCGGGGCGGAGCGTGTGCTCGTTGGGTGGGACGACGCCGGAGCGCGGCGGCTGGCCCAGCTCCTCTCGGTGCCCATCTGGTGTGTCGGCACGGCCGCCGGGATCGACATCCGCTTGCAGCAGGTCCAGGCGGACGCGGAGCGATCAGCGGCACAGCTCGCGCTACCCGATGGGCGGATTCAAGCCGTCGAGCTCTTCGTGCCTGGCGTGCACAATCTGCGTAACGCCGCCATGGCGTTGGGCGTCGTGTTCACCATGGGGCTCGACGTGGAGCGAGCCGCGAATGCGCTCGCCACGTTCCGAGGCGTCGGCCGTCGGTTCGAGGTGCTGGGCACCAGCAGCGGCGTGACCGTCGTGGATGACTATGCCCACCACCCCACCGAGGTGGCGGCCACCGTCGCGGCAGCGCGGCAGCGGTTCCCGACCGCTCGTCTCGTGGCCGTGTTTCAGCCGCACCTGTATTCGCGGACGCAGATGCACGGCGAAGCGCTGGGTGCTGCGCTCAGCGCGGCCGATGTGGTGGTGATCACGGCGATTTACCCGGCGCGGGAGCCGCCAATTCCCGGGGTCTCGGGTGCGATGGTCGCTGACGCGGCGCGCCGCGCCGGCGTTCGGGTGGAATGGGTACCCAAACGACAGGAGCTCGTGAAACGGATTTCCGATTTGGCGCGAGACGGGGATGTCGTCATGACTTTGGGCGCCGGTGACATCACCGACGTCGGTCCCGACCTCCTTCGCCGTTTGCCCGGAAGCGCGGCGTGAAGAAGCCCCTGTGGACGGCGGCCGTCGGTCTTCTGCTGGTCGCGGCAGGCCTCTGGGGCACGCCACTGTTGCTGCGGGAGATGAGCTTCTTCCGGGTACGGCAGGTGGAGCTGGTGGGCCTCCGCTACCTGCCGCCCGAGAGCGTTCTCGTGCATCTCGGGCTGCCGCACGACCGGAACTTGTTCGAGAACAATCGCGATATCGAGCGTCGCGCGGCCGAGTTTCCGGGTGTGGTGAGCGCCCGCGCCCGGCGACGGGTGCCGGGAACCCTGCGGGTCATCTTCCGGGAACGGCCGGCCGTCGCGCTTGCGCCCGGTCCCGCCGGCATGGTGCCGCTGGACAGGGCCGGCCATCCCCTGCCGTACGGCCCGGAGGTCACGGGGCTGGATCTCCCCGTGGTCCCGCGGCCGGATACGGCGCTCGTCCGCGCGCTCTGGCAGGTCAGGGTCGCCGATTCCGCCCTCTATGGAGAGATCCAGAGTGCGCGACACATCGGAGGGGGCGCGGTGTTGCTCGACCTCGGGCGGCAGGAGCTCGTCGTGCCGGGCGTGCCCAGCGACGACCAGATTCGGGCCATCGGCGTCGTGCGGGAGCACTTGGTGGCGACGGGACAGCGCGTACGGCGGCTCGATGCCAGATTCGCGGGACGCGTGTTCGCGCGGCGGGGAGGCGTGTGAAACGGGAGAACCTGGTGGCCGGGCTCAACCTGGGCACCACGAAGACCTGTGCAGTGATCGCGGAGGCGGTCGTCACCGACGGAGCCCCCGGCGCCAAGATTCTCGGGATCGGCCTGGCGAAGACCTCCGGCGTCAAGCGGGGGAAGGTCCGCGATATCGAGGAGACCACCCGCTCCATCGTGCGTGCCATGCGCGACGCCGAGCGCATGGCTGGGGTGCAGGTTCCCGTTGTGTACTGCGGGATTGCCGGGGAGCACGTCCGGACGCAGGTCTCGACTGGACTCGCATCCGTGACGGGCGACGAGATCAAGCGGCAAGACGCCGAGCGAGTGGAGGAGGTGGCGAAGGCCGTCACGCTCGGCGACGGGTACGAGCTGCTGCATTACATCCCGCAGGAATACAAAGTCGATTCCCAAGGCGGGATCAGCGATCCCGTCGGGATGGTGGGGTTGCGACTCGAGGTGGAACTGTGCCTGGTAGCCGTCCAGAGCAAGGCCGCCCAGAACGTTCGAAAATCCATCGAGCGAGCGGGCTATCGCGTCGCCGAGCTCGTGCTCGAGCCGCTGGCCTGCTCGTTGTCAGCCCTCACCGATGAAGAGAAAGAACTGGGATGCGCCTTGGTGGAGCTGGGAGGCGGACTCACGACGACGGCCGTCTTTCACGAGGGGAAGCTGCGGCATCTCTCCTCCCTTCCCTTCGCCGGGTGGCTCGTCACCAACGACATCGTCCAAGGGCTCGGCGTGACCCAATCCGACGCCGAGCGCCTGAAAGAGCGGTGGGGAGTCGCGTTCACGCCCCTGGTCGACCCGGACGATGTCATCGAGTTGCCCAGCACGCCCGGACAGGGCGAGCGACAGGCCAAACGCGAGCTGCTGGCCCATATCATTCACCAGCGGCTCGATGAAGTGCTCGGGCTCGTGTTGGAACAAATCGAGCACGCTGGGTTCGGCGGACGGCTTCCCGCTGGCATCATTCTCTCGGGCGGTGGAGCCGATACGGCGGGGATCGTCGAGCTCGGTCGCGAAGTGTTCGCAATGCCGGTTCGCAGAGCGATCCCCCGGGCCCACGTCAGTGGCCTCGTCGACAGTGTCCAGGCGCCCCGGTACGCGGTGCCCGTGGGCCTCACGCTCTACGCCGCAAAGCAACGTATTCGCGCTGGTGGCTCGGCCGATACGTCCGTTGGCAGATTCCTCGCGCCAGTCAAGCGCTGGCTGCAAGACTTCTTCTAGAGAGGACAACGAGGGGACCTATGGTCTTCGAATTGGAAGAAACCATCTCGCAGAACGCTCGCATGAGAGTGGTGGGCATCGGCGGCGGTGGTGGCAACGCCGTGAATCGCATGATCGACGAACATCTCACAGGTGTCGAGTTCATCTCGGTGAACACCGATGCCCAGGCGCTGCTGCACAACCAGGCCGATGTCAAGGTCCAGATCGGGAAGAAGCTCACCCGAGGTCTCGGTGCCGGGGCGCGCCCGGAAATCGGGCGTCAGGCTATCGAGGAGAATCGGGATGACGTCCTCCACGTCTTGCAGGGAGCGGATCTCGTGTTCGTGACCTGTGGGATGGGAGGCGGCACCGGGACAGGAGCGTCACCCATCATTTCGCAACTGGCCCGGGATGTTGGGGCCCTCACCGTTGGCATCATCACTAAGCCGTTTCTGTTCGAGGGACGCAAGCGAATGCGCCAGGCCGAGATCGGGATTGCGGAGATGCGCAAGCACGTGGACACGATGATCGTGGTCCCCAACGAGCGGCTGCTCTCCGTGGTCGGCAAGAACGTGCCGTTTCAGGAGGCGTTGAAGAAAGCCGACGAGGTGCTATTGCACGCGACCCAGGGCATCTCGACCCTCATTAGCGTGACGGGGCTGGTGAACGTCGATTTCGCTGACGTCCGCACCGTCATGCAGAATGGTGGCTCGGCGCTCATGGGGACCGGCGTCTCTCGCAGCGACGATCGATCGCTCGAGGCCGCCCAGCAAGCCATTGCGAGCCCGTTGCTCGATGACGTGAGCATCAACGGCTCGACCGGCGTCTTGGTGAATATCACGGGGGGCGAGGATCTCACCCTCGGCGAGGTCAACCAAATCAGCGAGGTGATCCACGAAGCGGCCGGCGATCAGGCAGAGATCATCTTTGGGGCCGTGCACGATCCTGCCATGGAGGGCGAGGTGAGGGTGACCGTCATCGCCACCGGCTTCGACAAGACATTGGCCCAAATGGAGTCGCCCTTTGGTCGGCCGGGCACGCCCGGGGTCCTCCCGTTTCCCCAGCGGGTGCTGCGACCGGCGGCTGCGCCTGCCCGCGGGATGGCGGCACCGAAGCCAGTCACATCGCATCCGCCCGACGCCGATGAGATCTCTGAGATGGAGATCCCGACGTTCATCCGACGCCAGATGGATTGATGCTACCCGGCGTGCGCCGCGCCCTGCTTGCCAGCCTCGGGATCGCTGCGATGGCCGCTGCAACCTTGGTGGTTATCGCGACGAGAGACGAAGAAATCCCTCGCGCGGCGCCCATCGTCATCTCGACGGCGCACGAAGGTCGTGCCGATACGTTGCGCCGCAACGAGACGCTCGGCGAGCTCTTTGCCCGCCATAATATCTCAGGACCGGAGCTGTACGAGCTCTTGGCGGCCGCCGAGGGATTGAACCCCCGCCGCGTGCCGGCTGGGCAGGTCTTCGAGTTTCGCTACGTGGTGGCAGAGCCCAGGCCCGACCGAGTCGTGGTGCGGGTCGGAGACGAGCGCATCCTCACACTGCGCCGGGATTCGAGTGATGTGTGGCGGGGAAACTCGGAGGCGATCGAGTGGACGGTGAACCTGGAACTCGTCCGCGGTCCCATCGAGTCCTCCCTCTTCGAGACGCTGGATTCGGCGATTCCGGACTCGGTTCTCTCTCCAGATCAACGGGCGCTCCTTGCGTGGGATCTCGCCGACGGCGTGTTCGGCTGGGTGATCGACTTCACCCGCGATATCTACCCGGGGGACGCCTTCGACCTCCTCTTCGAACGACTCCGGTCACCGTTGGGTGACGTGCGGTTCGGCAGGGTCGCCGCAGCACGCATCGAGACCCGCAGCCGCCTCAACACGGCCTACGTCTTCGCGGAGACAGACGGACGGAACGGATACTACGATGCCGATGGGCGATCCCTGCTGCGCGACTTCAAGCTCTCGCCCGTCCCGTACCGGATCACGTCGCGGTTCTCCCGCCGCCGCTATCATCCGGTGCTCAAGAACTATCGGCCCCATCTCGGAATGGACTTCGGCGCGCCCCGCGGAGCCGAGGTGCGCGCGACCGGTGACGGCATCGTGAGCCGCGCCGGACGCTGGGGTGGGTACGGCATCATGGTGGCGATCCGGCATCCCAAGGACATCGAGACCCGGTATGCCCACCTGAGCGCCCTGGCTCGCGGGATTGGGCCCGGGAGTCGTGTGCGGCAGGGCGACCGGATTGGGTTCGTCGGCTCCACCGGGCTCACTACCGGGGTCCACGTGCACTATGAGTTCATCAAGAACGGGCGTCATATGGATCCCCGCACCGCCGTGCGATATGGTGACGGCACTCCCATCCCCGACGCGCGACGGGCCCAATTCGATTCCATCCGGGCGTATTACGACCGTCTCTTCGAGTACCGGATTCCCACGGTGACGGCCGGAGGCGATTGAGTCGCTCCAGGCTACATTCCCCATGTGCAGGTTTATCCGGCGATAGACATCAAGGGCGGTGCTGTTCGGTGCCCGACTGACCGGGCGTCCGCCAAAGCGTGGCGATCGCCTCCAGATCCCCTCGCACAAGCGGAGGCGTTCGTGGAGGACGGCGCACGGTGGCTGCATGTCGTGGATATGGATCGGGCGCTTCGCACCGGAGTCAGCAACGGTGTGTGGATCCGACGGATTTGTGCGATCCCTGGCGTCCACGTGCAGATTGGCGGAAACGTGGACACAGCGGAATGGGCAGGCGAAGCCATCGAGGCAGGAGCGGCGAGAGTCGTATTGGGCAGTGCCGCGGCCCAGTCTAATCAGCTTCAGGACTTGATCGATCTGGTGGGGCTCGCACGCGCGGCGGTGAACATCGACGTGCGGGGTGACGGCGTCGCGCTGCGGACTGGCGGACGGGTGCAGCCTATGACGCCGCGAGAGCTTGCCTGTCGATCGCGCGAGCACGGTGTCCGCACGGTGGTGTACCGGGACCTGGAGCGAGATGGGCGCGCCATGGGAGCCGATATCGCCGGAGCCGCCCGCCTGCGTCGCGAGGAGGTGGCCGTCATCGCCGCCGGCGGCGTCGCATCGCTGAGCGAACTGGTTGAGGCGGCCCGGCTGGAGCTCGAAGGCATGATCGTCGGCCGCGCGCTCCACGAGGGACGCTTTACCCTTCGGGAAGCCCTGGCGTGTTCTCCGTAGCCGCTGCAATCGCGGTCGTCGCGCTCCTGGCGGGATTCGTGTATCTGTACCACGAGCGCCAGCGTTGGTCGGGTGTGGGTCTCGCCGTGCTGCGGGTCATCGGTGTGGGAGCGTTGCTCCTGCTGTTGCTGAATCCCGTACGGATCGCGCGCGTCACGGGAGGAGCGCCCACCGTGCTTCTGGACGCATCGCTGAGCATGCAGGCTACCGGGGGACGCTGGCACGAAGCGGTGGACAGCGCTCGGTCGTTGACGAGGGGCGGGGGCGCCATCCTTCGGTTTGGGTCGCACTTGGGACAGTTCGATGGGAGCCCGCCGGCTGAAGGGGCAACGCGGTTGCGAGATGCCCTCACGGCAGCGAGGGCGCGCGGCGGTCCTACCATCGTCGTCACCGACGGAGAGATTGAGGACGCCGCCAGCCTTCCTCCCGCCCTCACGCCCGGCACCCGTTTCGTCCTCTTGCCTCGCGATACCGTACCCAGTGCCGCACTGCTCACCCTTGATGTTCCCGAGCGCGTTCAGCGCGACGATTCCCTGTCCCTCACCCTCGGCATCGGCACCTGGGGAGCGCTGTCATCGGACACTGGGCGCCTCGTAGTCACTGAGGGCGAGCGTCGGCTCGCTCTCGTCGACCTGCCGCTGCCTCGGGCTCCCGGGAGTGCGCGCCGCCGAATCGCACTTCGCCCTGGTCTGCTCGCAGCCGGTTCCCACATCATCCGCCTGGACCTTCAGGTGGAAGGCGATCGCGAGCCTCGAGACGACGAGCGCTACGCGGTGGTGGAAGTTTCAGAACAGCCAGCCGTCGTGGTCGTCGTCGATCCCGCCGATTGGGAGGGACGCTTCTTGGTGACGGAGCTCGCCGACGTCGCCCGGACCACGGTGCGCGGATATGCGCGCACCGGAAGGCGGACCTGGCTGGACATGCGCACCCTTGGGCGTGTCGGAGAGGACCAGGTCCAGATGGCTGCCCGCAGCGCCGGGCTTCTGGTACTCCGCGGGCGCCTCGGGGTCGTCGCACCGGAACGCCGGGGCCCGTTGTGGTTGTGGCCGACCGCCGATCCGCGCCTGGAGGTGTTGGAGGGCGATTGGTATCTCACCGGCGACCTGCCGGCGTCACCGCTAGCCGGGCGGCTTGCAGGACTCGAGTGGGATTCCCTCGCTCCCCTCACGGGTATCGTTTCCATCGCGCCACGTGAGAGCGAATGGGTGGCACTCGCTGCTCGACAGGGCCGCCGGGGCGCGGAACAGCCCGTACTCCTCGGTCGAGATTCGGCGGGCACCCGCGCGCTGACCACGGCAGGCATTGGATTGTGGCGCTGGCGGTTTCGGGGGGGAGCAGCCAGGGAGGCATACCGCGCTATACTTGCCGCCGCTACCGACTGGCTTCTCGTCGACCGTTCCGAGGCTGGCAACGCCGCCGTGCGCGCGAGTCCCGTCGTCCAGGCCGGAATGCCTGTGGTGTTCCGCTGGCCTCCTGGCGAGTCGGTGCCCGATTCGCTGCAGGTGACGCTGAGGGCGGACACCGTCACTTTCACCCGGACGCTACGTTTTCGGCCGGACGGCTCTGCCATTCTGCCCCTCGATCCCGGTGTTTACCGCTGGGCCGCCCCAGACGTCCGCGACGCCCGTGGCGTCGCCGTGGTGGAACCGTTCTCCGACGAGTATCCGGCGCGCACCGTCTTGGCCCCTCCAGCCGGGGTAGGGGAGGCGTTCACGCTGCTCGAGCGGCACGCCCGGGAACGCTGGTGGCTGTTTGTCGTCGCCGTTCTCGCGCTGGCCGCGGAGTGGGCCTGGCGCCAACGCCGAGGGTTACCGTGACGAAGGGTCTCTGGCACCGAATCAAGCAGGTGGCCCTCACCGATGTAGGGGTCTTGGTGAAGGGACTCGACCGCCACACCCTCGAGGAGTTCGAGCGCATCATGATCGAAGCGGATTTCGGTCCCGTGGCGTTCGAGCTCGCGGAGGGCATGGAAGATCAGCTCCGCCGGGGCGCGCTCAGGACACCCGACGCGGTGCGGATGTGGCTCAAACAGCACATCGTTGGACACTTCCCAACCGGCGACGATGCGGCCAGCCTCAACCTCGGCGACGGTACCGGCCCGGCGGTAATCCTCGTCTTGGGCGTGAACGGCGTCGGCAAGACCACCCAGATCGCCAAGATCGCCCATCGGCTCCAGAGGCAGGGGAACCAGGTTCTCCTGGCGGCGGCCGATACCTATCGCGCCGGCGCCAGCGAGCAGCTCAAGATCTGGGCCGATCGCCTGAACGCCGACTGCATCGTCGGAGTGCGGGGCGGCGACCCGGCAGCGGTCGCCTACGACGCCGTCGACGCCGCCTCCGCCCGTCGCGCGGACATCGTTCTCATCGATACCGCCGGACGATTGCACACGCACGGTGACTTGATGAAGGAGCTCCAGAAGATCGCCCGGGTCGTGAACCGCCGCCGGGACGGGGCGCCGCAAGAGACGCTGCTGGTGCTCGATGGCACCGTCGGGCAGAATGCCCTGCAGCAGGGACGGGCATTCTCCACGGCCGTCCCCGTGAGCGGTCTGGTGATAACCAAGCTGGACGGGACGGCAAAGGGAGGAGCAGTTCTCCTCATCCGAAGAGAGCTCGACATTCCCATCAGGTTCATCGGTGTGGGCGAGGGGCTAGACGACCTCGAGGTCTTCGATCCCGAGCGATTCACCGACAGACTGCTCGCCGACTGATGGCGCTGAGGCTCGATACTCCCGTTCAGTTCCTGAAGGGCGTCGGGCCCCGGCGGGCTGAGGCGTTCGAGCGGATCGGTGTCCGAACCGTCGAGGACCTCCTCTATCACACGCCCCATCGCTATCTCGACGCCACCACCGTCACCCCCATCGCGAGAGCCACGGTGGGAGAGGAAGCAATCTTCGTGGGGCGGGTGGTGTCCAAGGCCATCATGCCAACCCGGAAACGGCTCCGGATCTTCCGCGCCGTCCTCAAGGACTCGACGGGGGTGATCGAATGCGCCTGGCCGGGACAGGCTTTCCTCGACCGCGTCATCAAGCCCGGGCAGCTCGTCCTCGTGGCAGGTCCAGTCAAGCACTACCACGGTCGACAAGTCGTCCCTCGGGAGCAGATCGTCTTGGCAGAGGCGGGTGACAATGGGAGCGGCGACATGGATCGCGGGATGGTGGTCCCCGTGTATCCAGCCACCGAGGGCCTGAGCCATCGGCAGATTCGCCGCGTCATCGGGGAACACCTCGTCGAGATGGTGCAAGTGGTTCAGGACATTCTCCCGCCGGAAGTCCGAACCGCCGCTCGACTCGTCCCGCTGCGCAACGCTCTGCTCGCAGTGCATCGCCCGGAATCCCCCGGCGCCTGGGAGCCTGGTAGACGCCGCCTCGCGTTCGACGAGCTCTTCGATTTGCAGCTCGTGGTTGCTCGTGCTCGGCACCTCGCCAAGCGCGCAAAGAAAGGGATGCAGTTTGCCGTGAAGCGTGAGCTGACCACCGCCCTCAAGGAATCGTTGCCATTCGAGCTCACTGCAGATCAGAAGCAGGCGATCCGACATATCACGGCGGACATGACCTCCGACAACCGGATGCACCGTCTCCTGATGGGCGATGTCGGCACCGGCAAGACCGTGGTAGCGCTGTTCGCGATGCTGCTGGCAGTCGAGAATGACGCCCAAGCGGTGTTCATGGCGCCCACCGAGCTCCTGTCGGAGCAGCACGGCCGCGCTATTGGGGAACTGCTTGCTCCCCTCGGGATCGTCCCCGAGGTTCTCGTTGGGCGACTGTCGCAGGGCGAGAAGGTCGCCATCCGCGAGCGAATCGCCAGTGGGGTGTCGCGGGTGGTGGTCGGTACGCACGCGCTCATCCAGGAACAGACCGATTTCTGGAAGCTCGGACTGGTGGTGATCGACGAGCAACACCGCTTTGGCGTGGAACAGCGCGCGGCACTCATCGAAAAGGGCGAGGCGCCCGAGGTGCTCCTGTTATCCGCGACCCCCATTCCCCGAACGCTGGCGCTCACGCTCTACGGTGACCTCGATATCTCGACCCTCAGGGAAAAGCCACGAAGCCGTTCGCTGGTCAGAACCGGAGTGCGCTTCGATAGGGACCGTCCGGCGGTCTACGCTTTCGTCAAGGAACAGTGCGCCAAAGGAGGGCAGGCGTACGTGGTCTACCCCGTGATCGAGGAGTCGGAAAAAGTCGATCTCAAGGCGGCCACGACGATGGCGGATGTGCTACGGCAACGGCTGGCGCCGCGCTCGGTGGGACTCATACATGGGAGGATGCGCGCCGACGAGCGGGAGGCCACTATGCGCCGCTTCCGGGATGGCGAGCTGAACGTGCTGGTAGCCACCACCGTGATCGAAGTGGGGATCGACGTCCCGAACGCCACGGTGATGCTCATCGAGCACCCAGAACGCTTCGGCCTGGCCCAACTCCATCAGTTACGGGGCCGGGTGGGGCGTGGGGCTGAGGAGAGCCACTGCATCCTCTTGGCCGGCGGCAACCAGCAGAGCGCGCAGCGGCTGCGTCGCTTCGCCCGCACGGCGGACGGCTTCAAGATCGCGGATCAGGATCTCAAGGAGCGGGGAATCGGCGAGCTCGCCGGCGTTCGTCAGTCGGGCGGATACAACTTGCGTTTCGCGAACCTCGCCACCGACGGGGACCTAGTCGCCGCATCCCGCACCGCGGCCCGTGCCGTCATTGAGCACGACCCGAACCTCGGCGCTCCAGAGCACGGCCCCCTCCGGGCGCGTATCGAACGCCGCTACGAACGCGGGATCGAGCTGTTTCGGGTAGGGTAGCGTCCACCCGCCCGGGACCCCGCCCGGGTCGGATCCCAGACGCCACACGATTGGTCGAGGCAGGCACCGCCTGCGACTACACCCGGTATAGCGCCTCGTCCGCTTTCGCCGCAAGCACGAAATCGCTTTCGGTCAGCCCGTCGATCTTATGTGTCCAGATCTTGAGGCCAACCCTGCCCCATGCGAGATAGATATCCGGGTGGTGTCCCTGTTCTTCCGCGATGGCACCCACCTTGTTGGTGAAATCGAGCGCTTGCTGAAAGTCCTCGAACCGGTATTCCTTTTCGAGATGATGGGCGTCGACGGCGCGCCAGTCGCCCCCCAGCTTCTCCAGTAGGTGTTCGATCGCTCCAGTCTCGAGGGGCGGCACCCCGCCCCGGCACGGCACGCACTGCTTGCCCGCGAGCTCGCTTGCCATATCGACATCACTCCCCTGTGGTCGCTGTGAAGGTCGGACGTTCGAACGTAGATAGCCTTGTCCGGCATGGCAACGGACCTTCCGGAACCCATCCCTACCGAGCCGCTCATCGGCCAATCCACCTCTCACCTTCGCTTCGTTCGTCCTTCCGCTGTCTACCCTCGTTGACACCCCCTGGGGGCCCCGCTACGATATGCGCCTTATGCCCGACGCCGTCCTTATCAGAGACTTGGCGGAGCACATCGGCGAAGAGGTCATCGTCTTGGGATGGGTCGGCACCACCCGGTCCAGCGGCAAGATCGCGTTCGCCGTCGTCCGGGATGGCACTGGGCATGTTCAGGGCGTCCTCGCGAAGAAAGAGGTCGACCCGACGGCCTGGGAGACGTTTCGACAGCTCACGCAAGAGTGCTCGGTCCGCCTGCGCGGGACCGTGCGCGCGGACGAACGCTCTCCTGGCGGAGTGGAGCTCGGCGTGACCGGTATCGAGCTCATCGGCGCCAGCGTCGACTACCCCATCACGCCCAAGGAACACGGAACCGCCTTTCTCTTCGAACACCGCCACCTCTGGCTTCGCTCCCGACGGCAAGTGGCCATCATGCGAGTCCGACACGAGGTCGTCCAGGCCATCCGCGACTTCTTTTACGAACGCAACTTCGTTCTGGTCGATACGCCAATTCTCACCGGATCCATCGGAGAGTCGGCAGGGACGCTCTTCGAAACGGAATACTTCGATCTCGGCAAGGCCTACTTGGCGCAAACGGGCCAGCTCTACCTCGAGGCAGCGGCAGCCGCGTTGGGACGGGTCTACTGTTTCGGGCCGACCTTTCGCGCCGAGAAGTCCAAGACCCGACGGCACCTCACCGAGTTCTGGATGGTCGAGCCCGAGGTCGCGTGGATCGACTCCGACGAGAACATGCAGCTCCAGGAGGAACTCGTTTCCTACCTCGTGGCGCGTTGCCTCGACCGCCGCACGGCAGAGCTCGAGATCTTGCAGCGGGACACCACACCACTAGCGCGAGTGACGCCACCGTTCCCCCGCATCTCGTACACCGATGCCATCCGGAAACTCGAGACCATGGGGGCAGGTATTCAATGGGGGAGGGATCTTGGAGCTGACGAAGAGACCCTACTCGCGAATACGTTTGACCGTCCCGTCTTCGTCTACAACTATCCCCGGGAGGCGAAGGCGTTCTACATGAAGGAGAACCCCGACGATCCCGAGACCGTGCTCAACAACGACTGCCTTGCCCCGGAAGGGTACGGAGAGATCGTCGGCGGGAGTCAGCGTGAAGACGACTTCGACAGGTTACTGGCGCGGATCCGCGGGCACGGCTTCCCCCAGGACGCGTACGAGTGGTATCTCGATCTCCGGCGCTACGGTACCTTCGTGCACTCCGGTTTCGGGCTCGGCGTCGAGCGCACCGTCGCCTGGATCTGCGGCGTGCCCCATATCCGCGAGACGATCGCGTTCCCCAGAATGCTGTACAAGCTGTATCCGTAGCGTACGCCCTGCTCACTGCTCACTGCTCACTGCTCACTGCCCTTCACCTCGTCCCACAACCGGTCCAGCACTCCCAGTCCCGCCCGATTCACATCGATCCCTCGCTCGGCGGCAAGCGCTTCCACTTGACGAAACCGATCGCTGAATCGCGCGTTGGCCTTTTCCAGTGCCGCGCGAGGATCGCACCCTAGCTTGCGAGAGAGGTTGATTACCGCGAACAGGAGATCCCCTAGCTCCTCCTCCACGCGTCCTGGGTCCGGCGGACGATCCATCTCCTCTTCGAGCTCACCCACCTCTTCCTGCACCTTCTCCAGCGGGCCCCGCGCGTCCGGCCAATCGAACCCGATGCCCGCCACTCGCTCCTGCAGCCGGAATGCCATGATCAACGCTGGCAACGTCGGTGGAAGTCCATCGAGCACGCTCGCGTGCTGATCGCGCTCGTTGGCCTTGTATCGCTCCCACGACTGCGCGACCTGCTCCAGGGTCGGACCCTCCCACTCCGTTTTCCCGGATTCCGGTTTCCCGGTCCCGCTGCTTTGGTCACCGTATAGATGCGGGTGCCGCCGGTGCATCTTCGACTCCACGGCGCGGGTTAGGTCTTCGGCGCCGAAAGCTCCCTTCTCTTCCGCCATGACGATCTGAAATGCCACGTGGAGCATCACGTCGCCCAGCTCGGTGCGGATCGCCTCGGTATCACCGGTTGCGAGGGCGTGATCCAGCTCCAGGACCTCTTCGACCAAGTACGGCCGGAGAGTACGAGGCGTCTGGGCGGCATCCCACGGACACCGCGCTCTCAAGTCGCGCACCAGCTCGACAATGCGTCCAAGCGTCGATGGTTCTTGCATTTGCATCTAGGCGCCGGTACAATACCCGTCCGTTTGTGACCGTGTCAACGCTGCGAGACACCAATCGGGCGTGGGTGGAAGTCGACCTCACCAGCCTGCTCGCCAACGCACGTACCGTGCAGGCGGCGGCGCGGGGCGCCCCGTTGTTGCCTATGGTGAAGGCAGGCGCCTACGGGCTCGGTGCCGTCCCAGTGGCTGGTGCCCTGGAGACGCTCGACCCGTGGGGCTACGGCGTCGCGACCGTCGAAGAGGGGGTGGAGCTGCGAGCGGCCGGTGTCAGCCGGCCCCTTCTCGTTTTTACACCGGCTGTCCGCTCCCTTCGGGAGGCATTCCGACAGCACGATCTGCGCGCGGTGATTGACCACCCCGAGGTGGCGGCGGGATGGGATGGACCGTACCACGTCGAGATCGATACCGGCATGGGGCGCTGCGGAGTGCGGTGGGATGCGGCAGATACGCTGACCCGGTTTGCCTCACCGTACCTCGAGGGGGCGTTTACCCACTTCTATGCGGCGGATCAAGGTCCGCAGACCGTGTGGAGGCAGTGGGAGCGGTTCGAGCAGGCGCTCGCGGCTCTCGGGAGCCGACCACCGCTCGTCCATGCGGCGAACAGCGCCGCCGCGTTTCGCCTTCTGCCGCCTCTCGATCTCGTTCGCCCGGGTATTTTTCTGTACGGTGGACGCGCCGGTACGGATCTGCCAACGCCAGTGCCCGTCGTCGCGGTCCGGGCGCCCGTGGTGAGCCTGCGGGATCTGCCGGTTGGGGCTACCGTGAGCTACGGTGGAGACTGGACCGCGAAGCGCCCGACGCGGATTGCGACCCTCGGGATCGGATACGCCGACGGCGTGTTGCGGGCGGCCCAGGACCACGCGGAGGTCCTCTTGGGAGGCGCGCGCCGACAAGTCGTGGGTCGGATCACCATGGACTTCCTGATGGTAGACCTCGGGGACCGGGGTGCGGCGGAGATCGAAGTGGGAGACACAGCGACGCTCATCGGCAACGATGGAGATCACGAGATCACGGTGGACGAGGCCGCTGGCTGGGCCGGCACGATCTCGTACGAGATCCTCACGCGCCTCGGCCCACGCCTTCCGCGGGAGTATCGCGGGCCGTGAGCTCCCGCCGGCCAGGTCGCTGCGCTCTCATCGTGCTGGATGGCGTTGGTATCGGCGAAGCGCCTGACACCGTCAGCTTCGGCGATGGAGGGAGCGACACCCTCGGCAACGTGGCGAAGGCCGTCGGGGGGCTCCGGCTCCCGTACTTGGAGTCTCTCGGCCTCGGGTGCTGTCGGTCGCTCCAGGGCATGGCCTGCGGCCAGGCGACGGCAGCATATGGGATCGCCTTTCCGAAATCCCATGGCAAGGACAGCACGAGCGGTCACTGGGAGCTGTGCGGGGTCGTGCTCGACCAGCCCTTTCCCACCTACCCTCTCGGATTTCCGCACCGGGTCATTGCGGACTTTGCCCAGCGGACCGGCCGGGGGATCTTGGGGAACAAGGCGGCGTCGGGGACTGCCATCATAGCGGAGTATGGTCGCGATCAACTGGAGCGGGGGGATTGGATCGTCTACACGTCCGCCGACAGCGTCTTTCAGGTTGCCGCTCATGAAGACCTGATCCCCGTGTCCGATCTCTACGAGGCCTGCCAAATGGCGCGATCCGAGATTCTCGTCGGAGAAAACGCCGTCTCCCGCGTCATTGCGCGTCCCTTCGTCGGCGAGCCGGGCAACTTCCAGCGCACGGCGCGTCGCCGGGATTTCTCTTTGGAGCCGCCACGTGAGACGCTGCTGGATGGTCTGGCTGCGGCCGGGGTCGAGCGCGTCGGTGTGGGCAAGGTGGACGATCTGTTTGCCGGCCGGAATATCACCAGCACCCACACGCCGACGAACGGGGAGGCCTACGCGTTGATCGAAGAGTCCCTGAGCACCATGGGACAGGGATTCCTCTTCGTGAACGTCATCGAGTTCGACCAGACGTGGGGGCACCGAAACGACGTGGCGGGGTTCTACAAGGGGCTCCACGAGTTGGACCGAAGGCTCCCGACGCTGGTGGACCTACTTCGAGAGGGTGACTTGATGATCCTGGCGGCTGATCACGGCAACGATCCCACGACACCATCGACCGACCATTCCCGCGAGGCTGTTCCTCTTCTCGTGATCGGTCCCGGGATCGATCCCGTCGATCTTGGGACTCGCCCGACCTTCGCAGACGTAGGGGCCACGGTGGCGGAGTACTTCGGGGTCCCTGCCGAGACCGGTACGTCTTTCCTGCAGGATGTGGCCCCGTGGATGACCGAGTGACCGCCGCGGCGAGAGAGGCGCTGGAGAACGCACACGCACCGTACAGTGGTTACCGTGTCGGTGCGGCGTTGGAGGCGGAAGATGGTCGGGTCTTTACCGGCGCCAACGTGGAGAACGCCTCCTACGGGTTGACCAACTGCGCGGAACGGGTAGCCATGGGAGCGGCTGTCACCGCCGGGGCGCGGCGCTTCACTCGCGTCGTCGTGGTGACCGAGTCGTCCGGGCCCGTCGCTCCCTGCGGCGCCTGCCGGCAAGTACTCGCCGAGTTTGGCGCGGATCTGATCGTCGAGTCCATCGGTCCCCAGGGGAGTCGACGGTGGCGACTGGCAGACCTGTTGCCCGAGAGCTTCGGCCGAAAGGACCTCACGACATGAGAATGGGCATCGTTCTGGAGAACCTCGGGCCGGATATGGAGCCCGAGGGGGGGTACGTCGTGGCGGTGGACGCAGTCGGAGCTGGCGCCCGAGAGATCGTCCTGTACGCATCGGGCTCCTCGGCTCGGCAGACATCGCTCACCCGCGACCGACCCGTCGATGCCGTCATCATGGCCATTCTCGATTCCTTCGAGGCGCATGGGAAGACGACTCGCCTGGCTTAGTACGCTCACGCTGGCGGTCCTGGCGTGTCAGGAGGAGCTCACCGCTCCCGGTGCGTGTCC
>JBDHDH010000007.1:0-68421 GCA_039591615.1 Gemmatimonadota bacterium
CTCCCAGTCGGCGCCCCACATCGAATCCCATTCTGGCACCGGCGCACCACACCGCTCGAGGTAGACCTGCTCGGCTACCGGCCCGGCCAGACTCACGGTAGGGGAGCTGCTCCACACCGTTTCACAGGCTCCCGCACCCGGATCGCGGACGTCGAGACGCACGCCCCGCACGTCCCCGTCCTCCAGCACGCACTCGACGGCGTGCCCTGCCTCGTGATACGCCGCTGCACGCTGTTGCTGCAGCAACTTCGCTGGAAGCCCGACGCTCACCACCGCTTCAACCCGTACTTCGCAGGATCGGGCACCGGAAAGCCGTGCTCGACGAGCTCACGCAAGTGAAACCGGACATTGCTCTGGTGATCGTCCAGCCGCCCGAAGTGTTGGAGCGTCATCGGACGGAGCGTGCAGTCCGCACCCGTCTCCTCGATCTCCACGCGGAACCGATCGATAGCCACTGATGCCTCAACCAGCGCGAGCATCGCCTCCGTCTGCCCCCTGACCAGCTTGTCGTAGTCGGCGCGGCGCGCCTCCGACACCGCCCGGCTCCACGCCTGGTGCCGTTGCTGCACGCGCCGTTCGGACAGCGGGAGCGCCACACGGAGCACGCGCCGCTCCTCCCGGTTCGCCGTGATCGCGGCGAGCCGATCCCCCGACGCCGGGGCGTCATCCTCCTCCAACACCGCGGTTGCTCGTGCGGTCAATCGTTCTCGCGCCTCGCCGGCGCTGACGGTGCCGGCGCGTTGCAGTGCGTCGTGCTGTCGCTCCAGCGCACGAAGCCGCTCGCGTAGCTCACTGTCCTTCTGCTTCGCCGCCTGTGGAACCCGGCGAGCACACCCATCCACGGGATGCTTGCCGGCGCGACGATGGTGATGGGAGGGAGGGAGTGTACCGGCGGAGGGACGTGGAGATCCACCTGGATCCGCTGGCCCACGGAAAGGTGGAACGGCTCGGTGGCCAGCGACGTGAAGTTGCCCCGCTGTACTCTGACGGTGTAGAACCCCTGCAGGGGAGCGAGGAGCGCGTAGAGGCCGAGGGCATCGCTGAGTGTCGTCCGGGTCGCGACGCCGAGGGAGTCGATCAGAAGGACAGAAACGCCCCGTATGGGGAGGCCGGACTGTCCGGAGAGGACCCGACCAGCGATCGTCTGCCCCGCCATGGTGGAGGGCGTGGCCGCACAGACGAGCAGGGCGGCGACGGACGCGAAACGCCCCAGGGCTGCACGCCGGCGGCCCGAGAGGAGGCAGGACAGGCAGGCGGGCTTGCGTGCCATGGGGTCCTATCAGAGCCTGGGGTCACCAGCGCGGTTGGTACGCTCACTGCCGCACGCTGGAAGCTGGGTATCGCGAATATAGGCCCGCATGCCGGGCAAGCCAGCGTTTGTTTCCAGATGGATCAACCGCGTTGAGGCCGGTTCCCCGAAACCGCTCGTGCTTCGTGGGAGTCGGCCAAGATGGTCCTAAAGATCATCCCCTGAGAGAGGTTGCGCACGGATAGTCATGTTACATAAGACTTTACATAAATGACATCACCTAAAACATTACATCCTGTTCGTCGGTGTCCCCCGGCCCACGCGCGGGCACTCGAGAGCGACGATCCCAGTCACGCGAATTGGCCGGGTGATGATTGATCCAGGCGATCATAGCGTTGACGGCGATGGTGCCGGGCGGGGTCAGCCCGGCACCATCGAGTTGCCATTCGTCCCGTTAGCCCAGCGCAGCCCTGGCGGCTGCGAGACGGGCGATGGGGACGCGGTAGGGTGAGCTCGACACGTAGTTGAGTTCGGCTCGATGGCAGAACGCCACGGATCGAGGATCCCCTCCATGCTCGCCACAGATTCCGATCTTCAGGTCGGGCCTTACCCCTCGACCGAGCGCGACGGCAGTTTCGATGAGCTTCTCGACCGCGACATCCAGCGTCTGGAAGGGGTCATCCGCTAGAATGCCGGATTCGATGTAGGCGGGTAGGAAGCGACCGGCATCGTCGCGAGAGAGCCCGAACGTCGTCTGCGTGAGGTCGTTGGTTCCAAACGAGAAGAACTCCGCCTCACTCGCGATCTCGTCAGCGGTGACTGCGGCGCGAGGCAATTCGATCATCGTCCCCACGAGGTACTCGACCCGCCTGCGGCGATCGGCGAAGACCTGCTCCGCCACGGCGCGAACGATCTGTGCCTGCCGTCGGAGCTCTTCGACGTGCGCAACCAGGGGGACCATAATCTCTGGATGGACGTCGATGCCGTCTGCCGCGACCAGACAGGCCGCTTCGAAGATGGCGCGGGCCTGCATCTCGGTGATCTCGGGATAGGTGATTCCGAGCCGACACCCTCGGTGCCCGAGCATGGGATTGGCTTCGGTCAATCCGTCGATCGCACGGTGCACCAGCTCCGGGTCGACTCCGAGATCGGCGGCGAGGTGGCGGATTTCAGCCTCCTCTGTGGGAAGGAATTCGTGGAGCGGTGGGTCGAGGAGGCGGATCGTCACGGGATAGCCATCCATAGCCCGGAAGATCCCGATGAAGTCCTCACGCTGCATGGGGAGCAGGGCATCGAGGGCTTGGTGCCGGCCCGCGGCATCCGTCGCGAGGATCATCTCCCGCATCTTCATGATGCGATCTGCGTGAAAGAACATGTGTTCCGTGCGGCAGAGCCCGATGCCTTCGGCACCGAATTCGCGCGCCTTGGCCGCGTCGGCGGGGGTGTCCGCGTTGGTGCGCACACGGAGTCGGCGCATGCTATCGGCCCATCCCATGAGGTGGGTCAAGTGCTCGGAGGGGTGTGGCTCGACCAGGCGTGCGCGTCCGAGGAAGACGCGGCCCGACGACCCATCGACCGTGATCCATTCACCTTCTCGTACGGCGCGTGAGTCGACTTTGAAAATCCCGGCGCCCTCGTCGACGGATACGTCCTTGGCGCCCACGACACAGCACTTGCCCATGCCGCGAGCCACGACGGCGGCGTGGCTCGTCATGCCTCCCCGCGCCGTGAGAATGGCCTTGGCGGCAACCATGCCGTGGAAATCGTCCGGGCTCGTCTCTCGGCGAACGAGCACGACGTCGGCACCCGAGCTCGCCAGCTCCGCAGCCCGGTCGGCATCGAACACCACCTTGCCAACGGCGGCGCCGGGCGACGCAGGCAGTCCTGTGACGAGGACGTCGAGGTCGGCGTGGGGATCGACCGTTGGATGGAGGAGATGATTCAACTGCTCCGGATCCACTCTCAGTAACGCCGTCGGGTGATCGATGAGACCTTCCTGCGCCATTTCGACAGCGATGCGCACTGCTGCCTGAGCCGTGCGTTTGCCCGCACGGGTTTGGAGGAGGTAGAGCGTGCCGCGCTCGATGGTGAACTCCACGTCCTGCATATCACGGTAGTGGCGCTCCAGCGTGTCGCAGATCTGCCGGAACTGGCGGTAGCCGTCGGGGAGCCGCTTCTCCATCTCGGTAATGGGTTCGGGGTCACGAATCCCGGCTACCACATCCTCTCCTTGGGCGTTGACGAGGAACTCTCCGTAGAGGCGTTTTTCTCCCGTGGCTGGATCGCGCGTGAACGCGACGCCGGTTGCGCAGTCGTCTCCCATGTTGCCGTAGACCATGGCGACGATGTTGACCGCCGTCCCGAGATCATCAGGTATACGGTGGACTCGCCGGTAGTCTGTGGCGCGCTTGGTCTGCCAGCTCCTGAAGACGGCTTCGATTGCGCCCCAGAGTTGCGCCCAGGGATCGTCGGGGAATGGGTGGCCCGTCTCCTCGCAGACGATTCCCTCGTAGGTCCGCACGAGGGAGCGCAGATCGGCCACCTCGAGGTCGATGTCTCGTTCGGTTCCCCGATCGCGCTTCAAGGTCTCCAAGGCCACGTCGAACGGATTCCCCCCATTCCGATCCTTGATGCCGAAGACGACCTCTCCATACATCTGCACCAGACGTCGCAAGGAGTCGAATGCGAATCGCGGGTTGTTTGCCTGGCGCCCCATGGCCTCAGCCGTGCGCTCATTGAGACCGAGGTTCAGAATGGTGTCCATCATGCCGGGCATGGAGAACTTCGCGCCCGAGCGCACCGATACCAGCAGTGGGTTCTCGGCATCACCGAACCCGCGCCCGGTGGCTGCCTCGAGGCGTGTCATCGCCTCTTCGACTTCCGACCGGAGGGAGTCCGGCAGCTTGCCATGCGCGAGGTAGGCGGTACAGAGGTTCGCGGAGATGGTGAATCCCGGGGGGACAGGGATCCCCAGGTTCGTCATCTCGGCGAGGTTGGCACCCTTCCCCCCCAAGATGTCCTTCATGCCGGCGTGACCGTCGGCGTTCCCGTTCCCAAACCAATAGACATCAGGCATGCGCTACCTACTCCTACTCTACGAATACAGGGTGCACCGACGGATGGTCCGATTCTCGTGGCGCAGGGATCCCGACACGGGTTGGATAGGCGCCAGAGAAGCAGGCGTGGCAATACCGATCGGGATGGCCCCCGACCGCTCGCAACGTTTCCTCGAGAGAGAGATATGCGAGACTGTCGACCCCCAGATGCTGCCCGATCTCCGCCACCTGATGGTTCGCGGCGATGAGCTCGGTCTTCGTGGGTGTGTCGATGCCGTAATAGCATGGTCCCGTGATGGGTGGAGACGCGACGCGGAGGTGGACTTCACGGGCCCCCGCTTGACGTATGAGCTGAATCAATCCTCGAGACGTGGTGCCACGAACAAGGGAGTCGTCCACGACGACGACACGCTTCCCCGCGACGACGCCGCGGACTGGATTGAACTTGATCCGCACCTTTTCGGTCCGGTCGGCCTGTCCCGGATTGATGAACGTCCGACCGACGTAGTGGCTTCTGATGAGCCCGTGCTCGAGCTTGATGCCACTCTCGTCGGCGTACCCCAGAGCCATGGCATTGGCCGAATCGGGGACGGAGATGACGCAGTCGGCACTAGGCGTGGGATGCTCACGGGCAAGGTGATGGCCGAGGTCGCGGCGCGCTCGGTCGACCGACTCACCGAACACGATACTATCGGGCCGGGAGAAGTAGATGAGCTCGAAAACGCAGCGCCGATGCGGCTGCTGGGGAAGGCGAGGGAGATCGATGACCTGACCGTCGACGATCTTCAGCCACTCCCCTGGCTGCAACTCCCGCGACACGGACGCGCCGATCAAGTCGAGCGCACATGTCTCCGAGGCCAGCACCCACGCATCGCCTGCCCGGCCCAGGACGAGTGGGCGGAATCCACGGGGGTCCACCACCGCGTAGAGGACCCGTCCGATGGTTAGGAGTAACGAGTACGCCCCTTCGACGCGCTCCAGGGCATCCAGAATCTGATCCTCCGGCGCACGGGCCTCGGAGCGCGCCACGAGATGGATGAGCACCTCCGAATCCGACGACGATTGGAAGATGGAGCCCTTCTGAACCAAGTCGACCCGCAGCTGCGCGGCATTGGTGAGGTTTCCATTGTGCGCCAGTGCGAGCGGGCCGCCGTGGTAGTTCACTAGTACGGGCTGGATGTTGGCGGGAGCGGATGCTCCTGCCGTCGAATACCTCGCGTGGCCAATGGCCACCGTCCCCGGCAGTCGCTGCAGAGCAGAGGGGGCGAACACGTCTTGGACGAGGCCCATGCCGCGAACGGCGTGAGCGAGCCCCTCATCGTCGACGCTGACGATGCCTGCCGATTCCTGACCGCGATGTTGGAGGGCGTACAACCCGAGGTACGTCAGCTCGGCGGCACGGTCATGTCCCGAAATCCCGAAGATCCCACACATATCACGCCTCGAGCCGCATGCGTCGCGGGATTGCTGTGAGGTAGCGTTCCCGCAACTTCGGGGTTGCCCACTTCAATAGTGTCGCGTCCAAGCGAACCTCCAGGGCCTCGCTGGCCTCGCCTACGCTGCCGATGGCCAGCGCCCGTATACCCCGCCCGTCGGCGTGTCGCAGCACGGCCTCGCGACAGGTGGCAGGCGAACTCACCAAAACCCGGCCGTGATCCTCGCCAAACAGCATTTCCTCGGGCGTGAGGGTGCCCTGAGGAAGGCGGAGGTCGACGACCGCACCGAGAGGAATGTCCTGGTAGGGACCGCCAATGCACGCTTCGGCGATCGCCACAGCCAGCCCACCGTCGCTCACATCGTGGGCGCTCGTGATGAGGTGCTCAGAGGCTAGTGATACCAGTGTGTCAATCAGCCGACGCTCGACGTCGAGGTCGACACCGGGTGGCGAGCCTCCCACGCAGTGCAACACGTACTCCCAGTATGCGGATCCGCCGAGGTGACCCCGACAGACACCGAGTAGAATGATCGTGTCGCCGGGATTCGCGAAATGCGCCGGCACAGCGAGACGTACATCATCGAGGATACCGATCATCCCGACCACTGGCGAGGGGTCAACCGCACCGGTCGGGCTTTCATTATAGAACGACACGTTGCCGCCGGTCACCGGTGTCCCGAGCGCCCGACACGCATCTGCGATTCCCCGGCACGCCGCCTTGAACTGGTAAAAGGTCTCGGGTCGCTCGGGATTGCCGAAGTTGAGGCAGTTCGTGATCCCCAACGGCCTGGCACCGGTGCAAGCGACATTTCGGGCCGCCTCGGTAACTGCGGCCTTACCCCCCTCATAGGCATCCAGGAGGACGTAGCGTGCATTGCCGTCCGTCGCCACGGCGATGCCGAGGTTCGTGTCGGGAATCCGAATCACTCCCGCATCACCGCCGGGTCCGGTGATTGTCGACGCTTGCACAGTGGAATCGTACTGTTCGAAGACCCAACGTTTGCTCGCCAGTGACGGAGCATCGAGCAAGGCGAGGAGCGCTTCGGACGGGTCGGGCGATGGTGCGGTCGGACCTAGGGACCGCCGCTCTGTCACCTCCCAACTCTCCGAGGCCGGCGGGTCGTACGCCGGGCAGTCGTCGGTTAGACGATCGCCTGGAATCTCCACAACCACCAGGTCGCCGTGACGCACGCGGTACATGCCATCGTCCGTTATCCGGCCGATGGGCGTCGCCTCGAGCTCCCACCTTCGAGCGATCGCCTGCGCCTCCTCCACCCGATCACGCCGGGCCACCACCAACATTCGCTCCTGTGACTCGGAGAGGAGCATCTCGTATGGAGTCATGTTGGTCTCACGCGTCGGCAGGAGGGCCAGATCGATTTCCACGCCGACCGCTCCACGTGCTGCCATCTCGGCTGAAGAGGATGTGAGGCCGGCTGCCCCCATATCCTGGATGGCAACGATGTGTCCCGATGTAATGAGGTCGAGGGTCGCCTCGAGAAGGAGCTTCTCGGTGAAGGGATCCCCAACTTGTACCTGCGGCCGGCGGGCCTCGCTTTCTTCTGTGAGCTCACCAGACGCAAAGGAGGCACCGTGAATACCGTCTCGGCCCGTGCGGGCGCCAACCGCCAGGAGCACGTTCCCTGTGCCCTGCGCAACCGCTCGGATGAGATCGTCCTCGCGGAGCAGCCCGACACACATGGCATTGACCAGGGGGTTGCCGCTATAACTGGGCGCAAAGACCACCTCTCCCCCTACGGTGGGGATGCCGACGCAATTCCCATAGTCGCCCACGCCACGGACGACTCCAGCGAAGAGGTACCGATTCCGCGCGTCAGCGAGCGGGCCGAACCGGAGGCTGTTGAGCAAGGCGATAGGCCGGGCCCCCATCGTGAACACGTCGCGCAGGATCCCGCCAACCCCCGTAGCGGCTCCCTGGTACGGCTCCACCGCCGAAGGGTGGTTATGGGATTCCATCTTGAAGGCTACGGCCCAGCCGTCGCGTAACCGGAGGACACCAGCATTCTCCCCGGGGCCCTGGAGAACGTGGGCACCGTCAGTTGGAAAGTCGCTCAGCACCTTCCGGGAGTGTTTGTACGAGCAGTGCTCGCTCCAGAGCGCTGCGAAGATTCCGAGTTCGGAGAAGGTAGGGGACCGACCGAGCATATCCTCGATGCGGGCGTACTCGTCATCGGAGAGGCCGTGTTCGCGGACGAGCTGTGGGGTGACTGGCGGATCGCCGGGGAAGGGATCGGCCCGCGTTCGCGTCATTCCGCGGGCCACGGTGTCATGCACCTCACGAGCTCCGCACACCGCGTATGATCGAGCGGAAGATGCTAACGATGCCCGAATCCGCTCGAAGCAGACTCTCCGCTTCGCCGGCATCGAACCAGACCCCGTCACACTCGTGGCACCGATCTACCTGAATCCCGTGGTAGTCCTCGCTCACCAGATCGGCTCCGCACTTGGGGCACTTCATGAAGTGGCTACGCCGCTCGGCGTCCGCGGCAGCTCTCGCCTGCGCTTCTCGGCGCTTCTTGAGAAGCTCCGCTTCCCGTTTCGCGAAGTACTCTACCTCGGATCTGCTCGGTTTCTCCGGCATCAACCGCCTCCGCCTTCGTCCATGGTTGTCCCGGGCGGAGTGAACAGGGCGGGTTGTCCGGGCGGGGACGAGGAAACTCCTGAGTACGTGTGACCCCGTCCGCGCACGATGGCGTCCACCACCTGTCCATCTTGGAGGAAGACCACGTCGAACGTGCCGCAGGTTACCTCACAACCGTTGCGGAAGTACAGGTACGTCCAGGGACCGACCGTCCGCTCAGCCACGGGTGGCCCCCAGGTGGCGATGACTTCGTCGGTGGTCATCCCGGGCTCAACCGTGCCGGTGAACTGCGGGGCCCATGGCTCATCCGCCAGAACCGGTTGGGCGGATGGTTGGCGCGCCCGTGCGGCTTGGCGAGGCGTGGGTTGTGCCTCCTGCGGTGGGGTGGCTTGTGGCTGGGGTGGTGCTGCCTCCTGCTGGGCCGGCGCCTGCTGCTCGGCCGCTGCCTGTTGCTGGGCGGCTGCCTGCTGATCGGCACCGGCCGGCTGGGCAGGAGCGGCCGGTTCCACCGGCGTACCAGCCGGGGCGGTGGCGGTGTCCGTTGCCGCCGATTCCGCCCCGCGGCCGAAGAACGGAAGTTGATCGCAACCGGCGAGTATCACGCCGGCCGCGACGACAGTTGCTAGCGCGGGCCATTTCATCGGGTCCCTCCCTGGGAGACTTCTAGGCTTCGCGTGAGCGATTCGAAAACTAGGGCGCCTGCTGTCTCACCCAAGAGCTCGGACGTCGCGCGCTCGGGGTGGGGCATTATCCCGACAACGTTGTGAGCTTCGTCGGTCACGCCGGCGATGGCGTTCATCGATCCATTGGGGTTCTCGTCGACGTAGCGCAACACCACTCGTCCCGTCGCCTCCAGGGCCTCCACGACGTCTTCGGATGCCACGTACCGGCCTTGCCCGTGAGCGATGGGTGCACGAAAGATAGCACCTGCGTGGTACGCCGCCGTGAACGGGGTCTCGGTCGTTTCAATGCGGACGCGCACGGGTCGAGAAACGAACGTTAGCCCAGCGTTCCGAACCAGAGCACCGGGCAGGAGACCCGCCTCGCACAGGACCTGGAATCCATTACAGATTCCCAGCACGGGGAGTCCGGAATGGGCGTGCGCCTGCACGGCTGCCAGGATCGGACTGAACCGCGCGATGGCGCCTGCCCTCAAGTAGTCTCCGAAGGCGAACCCACCGGGGATGATCACCGCGTCGGCCTCCCGGAGATCCTCCTCACGATGCCATACGTAGTAAGCGCGAGCGCCCGTCTGCTGGATCGCTCGAAGCGTATCGGCATCGCAGTTGGAGCCGGGGAATCGAATGATCGCCACCCGCATCATGGCGCCTCCCGTAGGGAGAGTGAGAAATCCTCGGTGACCGGATTGGCGAGGAGCCGCTCGCACATGCGTCGCACGTCACGCTCGGCGGCACCGGGATCACTCCGCTCAAGGTGCAGATGAAACGTCAGCGCCCGGCCCACGCGCACCTCGGAGACCCCGTGGAATCCCAAGGCCGCGAGGGCGTGCTCGACCGCCTGACCTTGGGGGTCGAGTAGGGATGGTCGGGGCATGACTCGCACTTCGACGGCGTACCGTGTCATGGTGATCGTCGGCTCACCCCCGGCGACGGCGTCTCGAGCGTCGGGTCAAGTCGCCGGGATGGACCACGAACGACCGTGGTCTCACGTCGGCGCCTTCACGCTGCGATCCATCCTCTTCCTCCCCGCGCTCCAGGAACCCGACTGCGGCGGCCCGCGCGACCCCGTAGGATACGTAAGCGATCCCCAGCGGGAAGAAGAATATGTCACGGGCCCAGAGACCGAAGCCCAGAATCGTGAGATTGGTGATGAGGCCTAGAATGCCGCGGATCGACCGGAAGCCGATTCGGGGCAGCCTGGCGTACTGGATGTTGCTGACCATCGCTAGACTGAGGAAGATGGTCAGGAACACGATGATCTGGTTCCACGGGAGATTGCTGAGCTGGGTCTGATAAAAGACCGTCTGCGTAAATGGGTAGTACGTCGCGAGCGTCATGCCCGCCGCCGGGGAGGGGAGCCCGGTAAAGCCCGCCTTCGAACCGCCGTCGGTTCGAATGGTGTACCGGGCGAGCCGGAGTGCCACGCACACGGCGAATGCATAGGAGAAAACCCACGCGAACTGACCCTGGTCGGCGAACTGCAGATGGTAGATGAGGACTGCGGGCGCGAGCCCGAAGCTGACCATGTCGACGAGGGAGTCGAGTTGCGCCCCAAACTGGGTCCCCGTCCGACTCACGCGGGCAGATAGTCCATCCAGCATGTCCAGCACCCCGGCGATCACGATCCACCAGCTTGCGCGGTAGAAATGGCCCTGGGACGCCAGCACGATGGACCAGATGCCGAAGAAGAGATTGGCCAGCGTGAAGAGGCTGGGTACGACCACGATCACGCGCCGTACGCGGCGCCGCCGGCCCGCTGGCTTGGTCACGAGGGCCACTCCCCAAGCACCGTGACACCGGCTTTCGTCCGTTCGCCTGGCGTGATGCGGATTTGCACAGCGGCCGGGACGAACGTGTCGACCCGCGAGCCGAAACGAATCATGCCCAGCCGCTCCCCCTGGGATACTGAATCACCGACTTGTGCATCGGTCACTATCCGCCTCGCGATGAGACCCGCGATCTGCCGCACGAGAATCGGCCCACGGGCCGTGCGGATCCCGAGGGACATCCGTTCATTGTCCTCACTCGCCTTGTCGAGCGTCGCGTTGAGAAAGGTTCCGGGTCGGTACCGACGGTGCTCCACGATTCCCGAGACCGGATATCGATTCACGTGTACGTCGAACACATTCATGAAGACCGATATCCGGGTGGCCGGTCCGCCGATGAACTCCGGCTCGCTGGTCGTAACCACTTCTGTGATACGCCCGTCCGCCGGCGAGACGACGAGATGTGGCGCACGTGGCCCCGGCCGTTCTGGGTTGCGGAAGAAGATGAGGATCCATGCCACTAAGGGAGTCCAGAGGGCGAGTGCCGCGACCCACCAGCCTCCTCGCCACCAGACGAGCATCCCGAGGATGCCGAGGACGGCAAGCGCCAGGAGCATGAACGGTCGGCCCTCCGGCGCGAACGTCACAAGTCGCTCGACAGTGGCTGGCCCGTGATTCGAAGATAGGCATCTTGGTACCGTACGCTCGTCGCGTGGACGATCTCCGTCGGGAGGCGGGGTGGGGGCGGCTCACCATCCCACCCACCTCGGTCACGATGCCCAGCAAGGTAGTCCCTCAGGGGCTGCTTGTCGAAGCTGAGCTGGGCCCGACCAGCCCGATAGCGATCTGCCGGCCAAAAACGCGACGAGTCAGGCGTCAGCAGCTCATCGATTAGGACAACGTCCCCGTCAGGCGCATGCCCAAACTCGAACTTGCTATCGGCGATGATGATCCCGCGCTGCCGGGCCTGCGCGGCTCCGGCTCGATACAGTGCCAGGCTCGTATCGCGGAGGTGCCCGGCGAGGTCCGCACCAAGGGCGTCCTGCATACGGGAAAAAGGGATGTTCTCGTCGTGTCCAGTGTCGGCCTTTGTCGCCGGTGAGAAGATGGGTCCAGGCAGCTGGGCACACTGGGCGAGGCCCGGTGGCAGCGGCTCGCCGGCAAGCGTGCCACCTTGGGAGTACTCTGTCCACGCCGAGCCGGCGAGATATCCGCGAACGACACACTCGAACGGGATGGGCGTGGCTCGGCGCACCAGCGTTGCGCGTCCGGCAATCGCATCACGGTGCTGTCGCAGCGGGGGGAGCCGGTGAAGGATCTCGTCGGTCGTCGCCGTCAAGAAATGGCTGGGAGTGACGGTGGCGAGCCGACGAAACCAGTAGGCGCTCATTTGTGTCAGGACTGCACCCTTGTTGGGAACCGGCTCCGCGAGGACGACGTCGAAGGCACTCACCCGATCGCTCGCGACCATCAAGAGTGTGGTTCCGTCGATCGCATACATCTCTCGCACCTTGCCCCGGCGAACGAGGGGAAGCGGAAGGGTCGGTTCGGTCGACGGCACGGAGCTCATATAGTCACTTTCGCTTCATCGGAGACGGCGTAGGAATTCAACGAGTCGAGCAGTGGATCCACCATGCCCTCGACGAACTCGAGCACCTGATCGGGGGCCCGGCCAATGTACTGCACGGCATCCAGCTCTGCTTTCAGGGTTCGAGCGTTTACGGGGGCAAAGGCCGGGTCGGCCGACAGTCGATCGAGGAGATCGTTCTTTCCGCCTTCCGCCATCGCCACCCTCGTTGCCCGGCTGTGGCGACACATGATCTCGTGGAGCTCCTGACGATCTCCGCCCGCGGCCACGCCCAACAGGAGCCAGCGTTCAGCGGCCATGAATGGCATTTGGGCTTCGACATTGCGCCGGATCACCGCAGGCTGGACGTCCAGCCCCACGCTGATGTTGGTGCAGAGGATCAAGATGGCGTCGGCGGTCAAGAACGCTTCGGGAAAGACGAGGCGCCGATTCGCGCTGTCGTCGAGCGAACGCTCCAGCCACTGTGTCGCCGCCGTGTAGGCCCCGTTCTCGCGCAGAGCCATGAGATAGCGCGAGAGGGCGCATACCCGTTCGGCCCGCACCGGATTGCGCTTGTAGGGCATCGCGCTGGATCCGACCTGCTCCTGCTCGAATGGCTCCAGGATCTCGCCTTCGTGCTGGAGGAGCCGAAGATCTGTCCCGAACTTCGAGGCCGATTGCGCGAGTCCCGCCAGCACGTCGAGCACGCCGCTGTCGAGCTTGCGGCTGTACGTCTGGCCCGAGACCGGTACCACCGACTCGAACCCCCAGGCGGCCGCGACGCGCCGATCGAGTTCGCGCACCTTGGCGTGATCGCCTTCGAACAATTGGAGATAGCTGGCCTGCGTTCCGGTGGTTCCCTTGCATCCCCGGAAGGGAAGGGTAGCGATAGCGGCGCGGAGTGCTTCGGCGTCGAGGGCGAAGTCGTAGAGCCAGAGTGATGTGCGCTTGCCGACAGTCGTCAGTTGTGCAGGCTGAAAGTGGGTATAGGCCAGTGTAGGAATCGTTCGGTGCTCGAGCGCCACGGTTCGCAGGCCGCGGAGGACGGCCGCCACGCGACCGAGGAGGAGGCGCATCGCCTCCCGGATGACGACGAGGTCTGCATTGTCGGTGACATAGGCGCTCGTGGCGCCTAGGTGGAGGAAGGGGCGAGCGGCCGGTGCGTCGTGGCTGAACGCGTGGATGTGTGCCATGACATCGTGCCGAACCCGCTGCTCATGTCGCCGCACGGCCTGCAAGTCGACGCCAACCAGGTGGCTGCGCATCGCTTCGAGCGCGGCGTCGGGGATGGCGATCCCGAGGTGACGCTGTTCCTCGGCAAGTGTGAGCCACAGACGGCGCCAGAGGTGTGCGCGGTGCTCCGCGCCCCAGAGTCGCAGCATCGCCGGTGACGCATACCGAGTCGTCAGTGCGGACCGGTAGCCCGCCGCCTCGGTCATCGGATCCGAAAGTCGGTGACCGCCAACCCGCCACCGCGTTCGAAGTACACGCGAACGGCGCCACGACCCGCTGCCGACCGAAACGCCGCACGGGCGTCTTCTGACGACGTGATCCGCTCACGATCGATCTGGAAGATCACGTCCCCAGGTCGGAGACCGGTATTTCGTTGTGTCGCTTCGCCGATCTCGTAGACGAGCGCCCCGTGTTCGCGTGAGATGCCGCGTTCCTGGCGGATCGCGGCGGTGACCGTCACCAGCTGGATGTCTCCCAGCACGGTGAGCTTTTCAGCCCCCGTGGTGGGCAGCTCCTCCACCTGGAGTTGGGCGGTTCGTTGACGCCCGTCGCGGCGGTAGGCCACCTCCAGGATATCCGCGGGTCCGACATCGAGCTTTACCGCCTCCCAGTCCAGGAACGTGTGGAGTTGAAAGCCCCCAGCCGAGACGAGCACGTCGTTGGGTTCGATTCCTGCCTGCTCCGCCGGCCCGCCGGGTGCGACGGAGGTAACGGGCACCCCTCCTCGGCGCTTCCAGTCGCGCCGATCGTCCATGCCGGCGACGTCGAGCCCCACCCACGCTCGGCGGACGGTTCCGAACTCCTCGAGCTCGCGCGCGACGCGTATCGCACGCTCGATGGGAATGGCGAACCCAATCCCAATCGAGCCGCCACTCTCGGAGAAAATGGAGGCATTGACGCCGACGACGTCGCCAAGCGCGTTGATGAGAGGCCCGCCGCTGTTCCCGGGATTGATGGCCGCATCGGTCTGGATCATGCGCACGTACACACGGGAGTCCCCACCCGGAGTCAGCAGGTTTCTGCCGACTGCGCTCACCACGCCAGCCGTTACCGACGGTTCGGTATTGCCCAGGAGGTAGCCGTATGGATTTCCGATGGCGACGACCCATTCGCCGATCATCAGGTCGCGGCTCGTTCCAAGGGGTGCCGTTGGCAGCCCCCGGCCATCGATCTTCACGACCGCGATGTCGGTGAGGGGATCCTGTCCGAGTAACTCCGCCTCGTAGTCCTCACCTTCCCGTGTGGTCACGATGATACGCTCGGCCCCTGCGGTCACGTGCTGATTCGTGATGATGACACCGTCGGGAGAGACGATGAACCCGGATCCCAATCCCTCGACGAGCCGCTCATACCCGCGCGGGACGAAGAAAAAGTCCCACGCGGTTCGCGCCACCCTCCGTACGCGGCGCACGACGTTGACGCTCACCACGGTTGGGGCGACTCGGGAGGCAGCCTCGACAATCGCCGAGTGGCGAGACCGTGCAATCGAGTCATTGACGGCGCTCCGCGGTGCAACTTGCGCGAGCGAAGCTGGTTCACTGATGACGAACCCCTCGACCGACCGGGGGTTCTCCGACGAGGCATCGCTACACGCCGCACCCACCGCCAGCGCGATCGCGAGGAGAGCCCTCAAGCGCCGACCTTCGAACGCGAGACGATCTTGCTCCAATCGTTGAGGAACTGATCCAACCCTCGATCGGTGAGGGGGTGTAGTAGGAGTCTCTTGAGGATTGCGGTGGGCATCGTGGCCACGTCGGCGCCGAGCAATGCCGCTTCGGCGACGTGCCGGGGGTGGCGGATCGAGGCCGCGAGAATGGACGTCTCGAAACCGTAGTTGTCGAAGATCTGCCGCATCTCCCGCACCACATCCATCCCGTCGTGACCCACGTCGTCCAGCCGCCCGACGAAAGGCGACACGTACGTCGCGCCCGCCTTGGCTGCCAGGAGACCCTGGACCGAGCTGAAGGCCAGCGTCACGTTCACTTTGATGCCTTCGGCGACGAGGCGCCGCACAGCTATCATGCCGTCCTCGAGCATCGGGATCTTGACCACGATGTTCTCTGCCAGCTTTGCCAGTTCGCGACCCTCCCGGTACATCCCCTCCGCCTCCACGGCGACCACCTCGGCGCTGACGGGCCCATCGACCATGGAACAGATCTCCTTGAGCACGTCGGTAGGGTCAAGATCGCCCGCTACTTTCGAAAGGAGTGTGGGGTTCGTTGTGACGCCGTCGATGAGGCCGGCCTGCGCAGCCCAGCGAATGTCGCTCAGGGCCGCCGTGTCGAGAAAGAGTTTCATCGGTCGATACCCTCTTCGAGTTGGGGATAGCGAGCGCCCACGAAGTACAAGCCTTGCGGAGGAGCGGGCGGGCTCGCGTCACGGTTGGTCGTACTTCGCAGCAGCGTATCCGCATCCTCGATCGGCCGCCGACTTCGCCCCACGTCAACCATGAGGCCGACGAGAAAGCGCACCATCTTGTGAAGGAAGCGGTCCGCTTCGACGGTAAAGATAAAACCCTCGTCGCTCGGACGCGCCTGCCACTCGGACACGGTGACGCGGCAGCGATAATGGGCTTTCGCTCGGCCCACGGCGCTGAAGGCGCGGAAGTCGTGCTCTCCGAGAAACCGCCTCGCCGTGCGGCGGAGCGCGTCTTCGTCGAGGGGGTTCGCCAAACACCATTCGTAGGGCCGCCGGAAGGGAGAGAACGCGGCGGGACCGCTTCCGATGAGATACCGATATCGGCGGGATACGGCGTCCTTGCGGGCGTGAAACTCAGCGGGCGCAACCCCCAGGCGCGCGACCCAGAGGTCCGGCGGAGAGAGGGCGCGCAGGGCGCGCAGGAGGCGAGGACGCTCCCAATCGACCGGCATCCGAAAGCTCACCACCTGTCCGAGCGCATGAACGCCCGCATCCGTTCGGCCGGCAGCGTGGCTCGGAATCCGATGGGTGGCCAGACGCTCCAGCATTCCCTCGAATTCCCCTTGAACGGTGCGGTCGGACTTCTGCCGTTGCCATCCGGAGAAATCCCGTCCCACGTACTGCAGTATTGCGAAGTAGTGGCCCGCCATGCGGCTGCAAGATAGACAGCCATTCCCGTAGTAGCAAGCGGGACAAGGACTTGCGCGATCGTCACCGAGCGAGATCTTTGGACCTCAGGGAGACTGCCATGAATCCACCTGACGACTCGAGAGCCGTTCGACATGCCCTACGGCGCCTGGCCGAGGGGCGCCGCTTGGGTGAGGAGCTCGCCACGCAGGCATTTCGCCAAGTCATGCACGGCGAAGCCACCCCAAGTCAGACCGGGGCGCTCCTCATGGGGCTCCGGGTTCAGGGGGAGCAGGCAGACGAAGTCATGGGCGTCGTCCGGGCCATCCGCGAAGCGATGGTGCCCGTCGCCGTGAGCGACCCGACGCGATTGATCGACACGTGCGGTACCGGGGGAGGATCGGTTTCGACCTTCAATATCTCCACGGCTGCGGCCTTCGTCGCAGTGGGGGGTGGGGCAACGGTGGCGAAGCACGGCAATCGTTCCTTCACGTCGCGCTGCGGCTCGGCCGACCTGCTCGAAGCCCTCGACGTTCCCATCGACGCGAACGCCGATCGCGCCGCACACCTCTTGCGAGAAGTGGGGATGGCGTTCCTGTTCGCTCCGTTCTACCACCCAGCCACGGGGAAGATCACACCGATACGCCAGGAACTGGCCGTCCCCACCATCATGAACCTCATCGGTCCGCTGGCCAATCCCGCGGGCGTGCGGCGACAGGTCGTGGGCGCCGGGGACGTTTCGCGGGCCTCCCTTCTTGCTGAAGTCCTGGCGCGGTTTGAGGTCGAGCACGCCCTGGTCTTCCACGCTCGGGTTGGGATGGATGAGATCTCACCCGTGGGGGAAACGGACGTCTGGGAAGTGCGGGACGGGCATGTCGAGCGGGGCCTCATCGACCCCGCGACGTACGGCCTGTCGTTGTCCGACCTCGACGGGCTCGCGGGGGGGGCTCCGCGAGAGAATGCGCAGCGGGTCGCCCGGCTGCTGAGAGATCCCGGGTCGGATCCCATCGGTCGAGCGGCGGTGGGGCTGAACGCCGGGGCCGCGCTCTATGTTGCAGGGCTCGACTCGACGATGAGTTCGGGGGTCGAACACGCGCTGGCCATGCTGGATCAGGGCACCGGAGCGGGTGTCCTCGATCAGCTCAGGCGCGAATCAAAGCTCAGTACTTCCGAATGACGCCGACGACGACTCCCTGAATGAGGATGTTGTCTTCGTGAACCCGAAGCGGCGGGATCTGCGGGTTCGCGGGTTGCAGGCGCATCCACCCGCCGGGCTCGCGAAATAGTCGCTTGACGGTGGCGGAGGTCCCGTCGACGAGCGCAATGACCATTTCGCCGTTGTCCGCGGTCTCCCGACCCTGGACCACCACGAAATCACTGTCCTCGATGTGCTCATCGATCATGGAGTTCCCGCGGACGCGCAACACATACGCATGGCCACGTCGTGGAATGAGGTCGTTCGGGACGGACAGGGTCTCTGGCGTCGTGACGGCTTCGATGGGCTCACCAGCTGCCACCTCTCCAAGGAGGGGCAATTGGGTTGCCCCAGATTGTCCCGGCGGCGGCACCAGCTCGATGGATCGGCTCTCGTTGTATTCCCGGCGGATGTAGCCTTTCCGCTGGAGATTCGTGAGATGTTCGTGGACGGTTGCCAGGGAGGCGAAGGCAAAGTGCTCGGCGATCTCCTCGAACGACGGCGCAAACCCGTGCTCTCGGATGTAGCTTTGCAGGTAATCCAGGATTTCTTTTTGCCGGCGGGTAAGTGGCATGGCCAGCCTCAGTTACCGAAAAGATTCCGAAACCAACTTACCCGAATACAGCCCGAAACGCAAGAAGGCTTGACCAGCGCGCTGGACACGATTCTCGAGAGCACGCGCCGCTCCCTGCCGTCGCTGAGGGAGCGGGCGGCCGAGTTGCGGCATGCCGCCCGAGTCGCGGCACCGGCCCCGACGTGGCAAAGCGCGTTCGCGGGGAGCCAGGTCTCGGTGATCGCTGAGGTCAAGCGACGCTCTCCCTCGATGGGCGCTGTCGCGCCGCAACTCGACCCGGCGAGACGAGCTCGCGCATACGCCGATGGGGGAGCGGCGGCGGTTTCCGTGTTGACGGAGCCGACGCATTTTGGTGGGTCGGTGTGCGATCTGGAGGCGGTTGCCAAGTCCGTTGCGGTGCCGGTCCTGCGTAAGGACTTCGTGGTCGATCCCCTGCAGGTCTACGAGGCCCGGGCGATCGGAGCGAGCGCTGTTCTTCTGATCGTTCGTGCGCTCGACCCCGGCCTGTTAGCGGAGCTTGTGGCGCTAGCTCGTGAGCTCGGTCTGGGTCAGCTCGTGGAGGTGCATGACGCAGAGGAACTTGGCGTGGCGGTCTCGCTGGCCCCCGAGGTAATCGGCGTCAACAGTCGTGACCTTCGAACGTTGACGGTGGATCCGGAGACTCTCCGCACTCTGTTGCCGCTGGTCCCACAAAATGCGATGGCGGTCGCAGAGAGTGGGCTGGCGACAAGGCGAGATGTTGAGCGGGCGGCTGTGTGGGGGGCTGATGGGGTATTGGTGGGAGCCGCGCTATCGGCAGCGCAGGATCCGGAGGCCGCCGTGCGGGCCCTGTCTGCCGTGAGCCGCCGTGGGCGATGAGGGAAAGGATCCGCGCATGATGGCGGCTCCGCGAGAGGGTTCCAGGGGCCGCTTCGGTCAGTATGGGGGCCGCTACGTACCGGAGACCCTCATCCCGGCTCTGGATGAGTTGGCGCGCGTATACGATGAAGTCTCGAGCGACGAGGCGTTCGCGACCGAGCTCTCGACGCTCCTGCGCACCTATGCTGGTCGCCCGACACCGCTGTCGGAGGCGCCCCGGCTCTCAAACCGTGTGGGTCGGCGGGTGCTGCTGAAGCGAGAGGACCTCGCTCACACCGGTGCCCACAAGATCAACAATACCATCGGCCAGGTCTTGCTGGCTCGGCGGATCGGGAAGCGACGCATCATTGCAGAGACCGGGGCGGGGCAGCATGGTGTTGCGACGGCCACGGCCTGCGCGCGGCTGGGGTTGGACTGCGTGGTCTATATGGGCGAAGCGGACATGGAGCGCCAGCGCCTCAACGTCTTCCGCATGGAACTGCTCGGGGCCCGGGTGATCCCCGTTGCCTCGGGTACGCGCACGCTCAAGGACGCGACGAACGAGGCCCTGCGCGACTGGGTGACGAGCGTTCCGACTACGCACTACGTGATTGGCTCAGTGGTCGGACCGGATCCGTTTCCCCGCATCGTCCGCGACTTTCAGCGTGTGATCGGACAGGAGGCGCGAGAGCAGGCCATCGACGCGCTCGGACGCCTCCCGGACGCGGTGCTCGCCTGTGTCGGTGGGGGCTCGAATGCCATCGGGATCTTTGGCGCGTTTCTCGACGACGCTGGCGTGGCGCTCATCGGAGTCGAGGCCGGTGGACTAGGCGGTGAGTCGCAGCAGCACGCCGCCTCGCTGAGCCGCGGCCGTCCCGGGGTGCTCCATGGAAGCTACAGCTACCTGCTGCAGACCGCGGACGGGCAGGTGCAACCCGCCCATTCGATTTCGGCAGGTCTTGACTACCCAGGCGTCGGTCCCGAACATGCTTATCTGCATGACGCCGGCCGGGTGCGGTACGAGTCCGTGACGGATCGTGCGGCGCTAGAGGCGTTTTACTCGCTTGCCCAACTGGAGGGGATTCTGCCGGCTCTCGAGAGCGCCCACGCGCTCGCCTGGCTGCTCGAGCACCCTGCGGAGCGGTGGGACGCCGACGTGGTGGTCGTCAACCTGAGCGGCCGGGGTGACAAGGACGTCGCCATGGTCGCCGAGATGGCCGGGAGGGTCGAGTGACAGAGCCGACGACCACAGACACCGCGCCGGACACGGCGGCGGTCGAGAATCTCCTGCAAGTCTTCACGAAGGGCCTCCGGGCGATTCAGCTGTATCTGCCCAACAACCCCGTTTATCAGAGATCCGTCACGAACGTCCGGTCGGCCTTCGAGCCGGTATGGCAGGAGTGCGCGGAGCTCGATCTGGAAGTCACGGAAACCGATTTGATCTGGGAGGGCAATGTCGTACTCTCGCAGCCCAAGGCCGAGAGTCTCGCCTGGGTGCTGTACAAGGACGGCGTGCGCGCTCTCACGTTCGCTCCGGGTGTCGAGGATGCGGAAGTCATCCGCTTCCTGCACGTGGTCAACAAAGCCCGACATTTGCCTCCCGAATCCAATGACGATCTCCTGACGCTGCTGTGGGAGGAGAACCTCGAGACCATCAGGTATGATTACGTCGATCTCTCGGCGGTGGACCAGCATCCCCTTGCACGTCCGGAAAGCGAGCCGCCAACCGACGCCGAGGAGGTGCGACGGGAGGTACGGGAAGAAGTGGAGGCGGAACGACCTCCTGGCATCGTGGACATCGAGGAATTCGACTCAACGCTCTATTTCCTCGATCCCAGAGAAATCGGCTACCTGAAGAGCGAGGTCGACCGGGAGTACGGACAGAACCTCAGGGGGAATGTCCTGTCCATGCTCTTCGACCTGTTGGAGCTGCAAACGTACCCCACGGTCCGGGGCGAGCTGATCTCGATCGTCGATCACTTCATCCCGTACCTGTTGGCGGCAGGTGATTTCCAGGCGGTCGCCTATGTCTTGCGGGAGGTCCACCACGTCATGGAGCGCGCCCGGGAGCTCCTGGACGAGCACCAGCACACGCTCGAGGAGCTGCCGGCCAAGCTCTCCCAAGCCGAGTCGCTCGCGCAACTCCTCCAGTCGCTCGACGAAGCGCACGTCCACCCCACCGAGGAGGAATTGGGTGATCTCTTCCGCGAGCTCCGGCCCGAGGCCTTGGAGACGCTGCTGGCTTGGCTTCCCAAACTCACGAATCAGCGGGTACGGGACCTCCTCAGCCACGCTGCCCGACGGCTGGCCGCAGCTCATCCGGACCGCCTCGCCAAGGCGATCCAGTCGGACGAGGAGTCGGTGGTCCTCGAGGCGATCCGGGTGGTCGGCCGCGTGAAGCTGCCCCCTGTGGTGCCCGCACTGGGTGGGGCCCTCAAGCGGGACATACCAGCCGTGCGCCAGGCGGCGGTGAAGGCGCTGGCTGCCATCGGCTCGCCGGGAGCTCTCAAGGAGTTGGAGGCGGCTCTGGATGACGAAGACCGTGACGTCCGGATTGGGGCGGCGCGGGCCTTCGCGAGCCTCGGGTATCGAGGGGGATTCGCGAGGATCGAGTCCGCGGTGACCAGCGGGTCGTTGCGCCAGGCCGACCTCACGGAAAAAACGGCGTTCTTCGAGGCGTACGGTATCCTGGCCGGGGAAGCGGGGATTGCCAGGTTGCAGTCGATGCTGAGGACAAAGGGATTCATGAAGCGGAAGGAAGACCCAGAGACCCGTGCTTGCGCCGCCATGGCGCTCGGGAAGATCGGAACGCCCGAGGCCAGGGAAATCCTCAACGCGGTGATCAACGACAAGGATCCCCTGGTCCGCAATGCTGTGAGTCACGCGCTTCGGGAGATGAAATAGGATGACGGAGCCCGACGCCGTCGGCCGCGAGAGCCGCACGACGCTCACCGACGCAGTGGGCACGACGGCGGGCGTGCTGCGGCAGGCGGGCCGGTCCTTCCTGGTGTCCTTCTACGCGGCGCTACGCAGCCTCAAGCTCTACCCTGTGGAGAACGACCAGGTTCAGCGGGCGTTGGACGAGCTGGCCACGGCGGCGAAGCGGTTGCTGGATCTCGAAGACGAGCTGGAAGTCCGCATCTCGGGCGAGTTCATCTTCGTCAACTCGACCAGACTTCGCTTGGATCTCGACAACTACGCGTCGTTCAGTCATGTGCTCACGACCTTGCGGCAGTGCGACGTCGGTGTGCTCAGGGTCGACGACAAAGTCGAGCGGCGTGACTGGCAAGTGGTGATCTCCCTTCTCCTGACGTTCGCAGCTCGGGACACCGATCCCAACAAGCTCTTCGAGTTGCAGGGCAAGCTCCTGCAGGGCGGCGTGATCCATGTCACGGTGGAGCCGCCGGCGGAGAGCGACGAGGACATCCAGGACGAGGAGAAAGCCAAGGAAGTCGCGAAGCGAACCTACGAACGGTCGGTGGCGGTGACCAAGGAAGTCATCAACTCCGTACGGATGGGGCGCACCGCGAGCGTTCGCAAGGTCAAACGGGCCGTGCAGGGTATCGTCGATCAGGTACTGAAGAACGAAGTCTCGCTGATGGGGCTCACAACCATCCGAGACTACGACGAGTACACGTTCACGCATTCGGTGAACGTGTGCATTTTTAGTATTTCCATTGGGAAGCGCATCGGGCTCAACAAGCTGCAGCTCTATGATCTAGGCCTCGCAGCGCTCTTTCACGACGTCGGGAAGAGCCGGGTGCCCATCGAGATTCTCTCGAAGGAGGGCGCCCTCACCGACGAAGAGTGGCGCATCATGCAGGCTCACCCCTGGCTCGGGGTCCTCGTGCTCTTCGGGCTTCGGGGGTACGGCGAGATCCCGTACCGTGCCATGATCGCCGCATACGAGCACCACATGAAGATCGATCTGACCGGCTATCCGAAGTCAATTCGCGGCCGCAATCTCTCAGTCTATTCCAAGATCGTTGCAGTAGCAGACGCTTTCGACGCCGCCACGACGCGACGGAGTTACCAGACGGTCCCGTTGCAACCGGACGAGGTGCTGCGGGAGATGTGGGAGAATCCACGGCGCGGCTTCGACCGCGTTCTCGTAAAGGCGCTGATCAACTTGATCGGCGTCTACCCTGTCGGTACCTGCGTCATTCTCGACACGTATGAGCTTGCCGTCGTCCACGCTGCCAATGCCGATGTGACACAGCTACATCGCCCCGTCGTCCGAGTTGTCATAACCCCGGAAGGCGCCCGGCTGAATCCGGGATATCTCGCCGACCTGTCGGAGCGGGATGAGGACGGGTCTTTCAAGCGCTCGATCGTCAAAGTGACCGACCCAGAGCGATACGGGATCAACCCCGGCGACTACTTTGTCTGACGGCTTCATCGAGACCCGCTGGGCAGAGCTCCGCAAGGAACATCGCACTGCACTCATCCCCTTTCTGACGGCCGGCTATCCATCGCCGCCGGCGTCTTGCGCGGCCCTCGAGATGCTCATCGACGCGGGGGCGGACTTGGTGGAGCTTGGCGTGCCCTTCAGCGATCCCGTGGCCGATGGTCCGGTGATCCAGCGGGCAAATCAGGTCGCGCTGGAGGGCGGGATGACCTTGGCGGGAACGCTCGACCTGGCGCGTCACGTCGCGTCCCACGTGCCGATTGTCATTTTCGGTTACCTGAACCCCATTCTCGCGTATGGGGTCGATCGTTTCCTCGACGACGCGGCGTCCGCGGGCGTTGCGGCCTTGCTCCTCACCGATCTACCGGGTGGAGAGGATCCACGCATCGAGGCGGCCGTGAGTGCCAGCTCGTTGAGGCTAATCCCACTCGTGGCGCCGACGACCGACGAGAGCCGCTGCGAGCGGTTGCTCCGGGACGCGCGCGGGTTCGTCTACGTCGTGGCCCGCCTGGGGGTCACCGGGGCCCGGACCGAAGTCGCCGAGGCGCTGGGACAGACGGTCGCGCGGGTACGCCGTGCGACCGCGCTCCCCGTCGCCGTGGGGTTCGGGCTGGCGGATGGCACCCAGGCGGCGGCCGTCGCTCGCATCGCCGATGGAGTAGTGGTTGGCAGTGCGCTGCTGGAATGCCTCGACCGCGGCCTGAGCGAGGCACGGGGCCTCCTGCACGAGTTGCGAGGCGCTCTGGACGAAGCGCCCCAGACATGGGTGGGGGCTGCATGAACGAAACCCGCCGGCTGACCATCACCTTCTCCCGAACGTTGGCAACCCTCGGTCCGGCCCTTCTCGTGACGGTACTGGCCGTGGACCGGTCGTGGATTGGACATTGGGGGGCGCTGTTCGTGCTTGCCGTGGCGGCTGGCGTACTACGCGCCTTCCATCTGGGAATCGGCAAGTACTCCTACGCCACGCAGTTGGGCATCGTCCTGTTGGCGGGCGCGCTGCTCTTTGGACCTGCCACGACCAGCGTGAGCGTGGCCGTCGGGCTCTTCGCTACAGACTGGATCTGGTTCCGGAAGGATCCACGGGCCGCGCTCGTCAACGTCTCCCGCGAAATCGTCGCGTTGATCACCGCATACGGTTTCTATGCAGCGGCGCTCCGGGTGTCCGGCGTCACGAGTCCCCGGTCCTACGAAGCCGTCTTCGCCATCACGCTCTTCGGACTGGTCTACTTTCTCGTGTCGCGAGCGGTGTTCTATTACACGCTCGTCATCCGCAACAAGCTCCCCCCCGACGAACGGCTCTTCGTTCTCCGGTACGAGGTGGTCGCGTACGGCATCACGTTGGTGGGAGCAGGAGTCGCCGTCCTCACGGTGGTTTCCCTTCCGCCCATTGGCTGGCCCTTCGTGGCGGTGCCGGTGCTCTTCGTTGGCTCGATCATCAGGCGGATCCTGGAGGAGGCAATCCAGGCCGAAGAGCTCAACAGGTTGCACGCGATGGAGTTGGTGATCACCAGTAACGTGAGTCTGGAGCAGGCGCTGGCCGGCATCGAAGCCCTGGCCCATCAGATCTTGGACTGGAGGGACTACCGCATCTATCGTCGCCAGGGAGATGGCTTGGCACTCCTCTACCGTGGCACCTTGGGAACGCCGGAAGGCGATGACATTCCTGGATTCTTCGACACGCTGCGAACAGAAGCTTTTCACAGTCGCCAGACGGTGGGGATTCACGACGCGGAGCGGGACCCGCGAACCGTCGGGCTGTCGGGATACGTCCGGAGCCTGGTTATCATACCGCTGGTCTTTGGCGACGAACTGATTGGCACCCTCGAACTCGATCACCATAAGCGGCGGCAATACGGGGGCCGTCGTCTGGGGCTCGTCGAGACGTGTGCACGGCGCATCGCCACCGCGATTCATATCCACGATTTGCGAAAGCCACTGCTCGACACGGTGGGTCGGATCAACGGACAAGTGACGGCGTTGGGGAGGCTCGCGGACGAGCTGCGTTCCGCAGCCGACGGGATGACAGCATCGACAGAGGCGATCGGCGGCGGACTGTCGCAACAGGATACGGAGGTAGCGAGCGGGCTCGATGCAACCCAGGAGCTGCGTAGCGCGACGCAACGGGTCTTCGATGATAGCGGCGACGCGGCCAGAGCGAGCAACACGGCCAGCGATCTCGCGGAGCGGCATCGCCGAACGATCGGCGACGCCATCGAGCGGTTGATAACGCTCAAGGCGTTCGTCGCGGAAAGCTCGAATAAGGTCGGGGAACTCGGCACCGCAAGCAGGCGCATCGTGAAGTTCCTGACGTCAATCCGAGAGCTGGCGGACCTCACGCAGCTCTTGGCGCTCAATGCTGCCATCGAAGCCGCCAGGGCCGGCGTGCACGGACGAGGGTTCGCCGAGGTCGCTCGGGAGGTCAGGAGTCTCGCCGAACAGAGCGTCCGCACCGCAGACGATGCTGCCGAGCTGGTGGAGACTATGCAGGCCCGCCTCACCGAAGTCGTGGAGCAGATGCGGCGTGGGGAAGTGGCGGTCGGAGGTGTCGAGGAGTTGAGTACCGAGGGATTGCAGGCCCTCGAAACCATCACCAGTGCGACTATCGACGCCACGAAGTTCGTGCAGCAGATCGCGGAGACCGCGCAGCAACAGCAGGATGCGTTCGGACGGTTGCGGGAACGGATCAACGGCGTGGCCTCGATCTCATCCAGGAATCGTGAGGATGCGGATACCGTGCTGAATCGCGCGAAGGACGTGGCAGCGGGAGTCGAAGAGATGGGCCAGGCGACCCGTGAGCTGAACGCCATCGCCGTTATGCTCTCGAAGATCACGACGCAGGTCACCTCCGGAGATGGGTCGTCCGGCGTTGACATCTGAATCCTCCGCACCGGTACCGTTTTTGGCGACCTCCGCCAGAGACAGCATTACGTTAAGGGGTATGCGGTTTCACACCTGCGTGGGGCTGTTGCCGCACGAGGAGTCGGTCCCGCAACCCCTGGATGTGGATCTCACCGTGTGGCTGGATCTCCGGCATGTCGGCGAGACCGACTCGCCGCGCCGGCTGCTGGACTACCGGAGTCTCTATGGCCTCGTTGCCGACACCGTCGGCACGAGCCACCACCGCCTTCTGGAAGCCCTCTGCGAGAAGATCGCGGGTCGGGCCCTGGAACTGGACCGAGTAGAGCGAGTCCGCGTTTCGGCGCGGAAGCCACATGCACCGATCAACGGCCTCCTGGATTGCGTGGAGGTGGTGTTGGAGCGCGAGCGTGGCCGCGGCTCGTGAGCTCGTCTATCTGGCCTTGGGGTCGAACCTGGGAGATCGGGCCACCCACCTCGCCCGGGCCCGGGCCCTCCTGGACGCCCTCCCCGACACGGATGTCGTTGCGGTGACAGCCGTCGAGGAAACGGAGCCAATCGGACCACCCCAACCGTCCTACCTGAATCAGATGATCTTGTTGTCCACGGGACTCCCGCCGCGGGCGCTCCTGGCAGAGTGTCTGGCAATCGAGAATGCGGCGGGGCGAGAGCGTGCTCGCCGCTGGGGGCCGCGCACCCTGGACGTCGACATTGTTCGATACGGAGACCGCGCCATCGACGAACCGGATCTCACGGTTCCACACCCCGAGCTTGCCCACCGCGAGTTCTGGCAGCGCGAAGTGGCCGAGCTGGACCGACTCCGCCGATGACCGCGGTCTTGCCCGGCTGGGCGCAGGTGAGCGCGGAACGGTGCCAGCATATCGAGCGCGTTGCGGATCGTCTCTCCGCCTGGGCCGCCGCAATGGATCTCCCGACGTGCGAGCATGATCGCTGGATGCGGGCTGCGTTTCTCCACGATGCCTTGAAAGACGCGGATGTGGACCTGCTGCGCGAGTTGGCGCCCCGAGCCTGGAGCATCGATGCCCTGCGTCACGGACCGGCGGCAGCCGAGCTGGCCGCCCAGCACGGGGAGACGGATCAGGGAGTGCTGGATGCTGTACGGTACCACTCCGTCGGATACGCTGGCTGGGATGACGTGGGCCGCATGCTATACCTTGCTGACTTCCTGGAGCCCCGCAGGCACGGCGATTCACCAGAGCGCCATCGCCTGCGGGGACGGGTTCCGCGGGACCCTGGCGGCGTGCTGCGAACGGTGGCCGAGACACGTGTCCGTCTGACCATCATGCGGGGGCAGCCCCTGCTCCCTGTGACAGTCGGTTTCTGGAGCGCGCTGCTCTGCGACGGATAATCATCGGGTCCGGAGCGCTGTTGATCGCCGGTCTCGCCGTCTGGTACGTGGTCGGAGGGCAGAAGGGTGCGGAGTCACTCCCCATTCCCGGCACCGGGGAACGTGTGACGGTGGAAGTCCTCAACGGAACCCGAATGAGCGGATTGGCGCGGGAGACGACTCGCCGGCTGCGCGGTGCCGGGCTGGACGTGGTCTACTTCGGCGACGCCGAGGAGTTTCCCGTTGATTCGACTCGGATCTTGATTCGTCGCGGTGACTCGATCGCCGCGCAGCGCGTGCGCCGAGCGCTGGGGCGCGGACAGATTCTAGCCGCTCCCAATAGCCGTCTCCTCCTGGACATCACCGTCGTTCTCGGGCTCGATATGGCTCCGGCCCTCGGCCTCGAGCCGTAGCTGACCGCAGGCCGCGAAGATATCGAGCCCCCGGCTTCGGCGAAGGGTCGTCCCGACGCCCCCCGCACGGAGGTGCGCTGCGAAGCGTTTCATCGTATCCGGTGTGGAAGGCCGCAGCGCTGGACTCCCCCCTGGGTGGAGGGTGAGCAAGTTCACATGTGCGCCGAGCGGGCGCGCAAAGGAGACCAAGGCCTCGGCGTCGTTGGGACGATCGTTGACTCCGGCGATCATCACGTACTCGAACGTCACCCGTCGACGGAACTGCGTGAGGGCTCGAAGCACGTCGGAAAGCGGGTACTTACGCTCGACGGGCATGAGCCGAGCCCGGGTATCGCTGTCGGCGGCGTGGAGGGAGAGAGCGATGGTGAATTGCTCCGAGCGCTTGGCGAGCTTTGCGAGGGCCGGAATGAGACCGACGGTGCTGACCGTGATCCGGCGCGCCCCGATGCTCAGCCCCCGAGGGTCGTTGAGAATGGAAAGTGCACGATCCACATTGGTCCAGTTGTGCAGTGGCTCTCCCATGCCCATGAACACGACGTTGGTGGGGCGGGGTGTGTCCATCTGCAGCATGACCTCGCGTACCTGAGCGCTGATTTCCCACGCCGACAAATGGCGTTGGAATCCCATTCTGCCAGTCGCGCAAAACACGCATCCGAAAGCGCAGCCCGCCTGTGACGAGATGCAGAGCGTGCGGCGGCGACCCTCGGGGATGATCACCGACTCCACCGATCCGCCGCCCCCAAACGCCCACAGGTGCTTGACGGTTCCGTCGGACGACACCTGCCTGGTCACCAAGCGTGGGCGTTGAATGGGGAAGTCCGCGGCTAGGACCTCGCGCAGGCGAACGGGGAGCTCGGTCGCATCGCGCCATGCGCCGATCGGACGCTGCCAGAGGCGCCGCAGGATCTGTCGCCCGCGATACGGAGGCTCGCCCTTGGCTACAACCCAGTCGGTGACCGCACCGGCAGCCGCTTCCGGCGTCATATCGAGGAGATTCATCTGATGAAATCCACGTCGAGGCCCACGCGGTAGGTTCCGCTGAGGTCATTGACCCCCTCGGTCCGCGCGAAGGTCACGACGTAGCGACCGATCCGAATCTCGACGCCGAATCCCGGACGCCAGGCAGAGTCACCGAACGCCGTCTCCCGGACGATGGACGCGTCGATGCCAAGGAAATCGGCGAGCATCGTACCCACCGCCACTGCATGCTCGATGTCGCCCGACGCCCGGTAGCTCAGCCCATACCGTCCCACCACGCTGGTCTTGATGCCGGCCACGGCCGTGCCCTGTGCGAAGGCGTACTGCGCGCCGGCGTAATAGTCGGTGTTTTCACGCTCGCTCAAGTCCACGGGAAGAAAGTGGGTCGCCGCTGCCACCAGGAGCCGCCTCGTAGGCGCGTAGCGCAGACCAAGGTCGACCGTCACGCCGCTCTCCCGGATCACGTCGAACCGGGCGTCATGCACGCGAACGAGCGCGCCCACCTGCAGACTCGCCAGCACGACACTCGCTCGCGCCGCGAACATCTGGTCGTAGACGGGGATCGACCCCATGGCGCTGGTGGGGGACGACGTGGTGCGGATGAGGTCCTGGACGTCCATGCGGCCCAGGAGCACACCGGCGTGCGCATGCCGCCCGAGGGACTTGGTCACTCCCGCGAGGATGCCGTTGAGCCCAAGGACGTCGGAGGTGCGGACGATCTGGAGACCGGCTTGCAGGCCCGCCGGAGAGGCCACGGCGGGGTTCCAAAACGCTCCGGTGGCGCCGCTGGCCAGGGCCGGCGGGGTGGTGAGGGAAGCCGCCGCCACCCGCCACAGGCTCGCGGACGGCGGGGCCTGCGCCGTGCCGGGTCGGGCCCATAGAAGCAGAACGAGCGTGATTGCGGGGCGCACGGCCGAAGGTTGACCGGGTCGGGCAGGGGTGTCAAGCGGCCGCTTGCTGGCCCTGCCGGGGGCCATTATGTTGCTGTGGTGTGGGGACTTGAGCATTCCGAAGATGATGAGAATCAACACGTTGATGCAGCAACGGTTTTCCCCGTTCGCGCACCGAGAACCGGCGGTCATCCGGTCCCAATCCCCGCCGGAGGGCACCTCCGCGTCCCGGCGCCGCGCGCACATCCGCTGGGATACCTCGAGTCCTCGCGGCGCGGCGCACGGGTGCGGCTCTCCCCGTACCGACGAGAGCGCATAGCCTGACCAGCCCCAGCGTGACCGGGACGGCGATGCGAACGCACCGCTGCGGGGCCCTTCGGGCGTCCCACGTGGGGGTGCACGTACGGCTCGGCGGTTGGGTGCATCGGGTCCGCGACTTGGGTGGTTTGCTCTTCTTCGACCTGCGCGATCGGGACGGGATCGTTCAGGTGGCGTTCGGCCCCGACTGGACCCCGCCGGAGGTGTTGGCCGCGGCCGCCGACGTGAGTACCGAATCGGTCGTCACATTGGAAGGTCTGGTGGAGCCCCGCCCCGTGGACGCCCGGAATCCGGAGATGGCAACCGGAGATGTCGAAGTCCATGGCACGGGCATCGAGGTCGTCGGGCCAGCGGATCCGAAGGCGCTGCCGATCCCGGTGTGGCGCTCCAAAGGGGAGGAGCTGCCGGCAGAGGAGCTACGGCTCCAGCACCGGCACCTCGATCTCCGGCGATCCGAGCTGCAGCGGAACTTCGAGCTGCGGCACCGATTACTCCAGCGGACACGAGCGAGCCTCACGGCGCAGGGCTTCTACGAGATCGAGACACCGATCTTGACGAAGCCGACCCCGGAGGGCGCCCGGGATTACCTCGTTCCGTCTCGGGTGCACCGCGGGCAGTTCTATGCGCTGCCGCAGTCGCCTCAGATCTATAAGCAGCTCCTGATGATCTCCGGTTTCGACCGCTACTTTCAGATTGCGCGGTGCTTCCGCGATGAGGATCTCCGTGCCGACCGGCAGCCCGAATTCACCCAGATCGACCTCGAGGCGTCGTTCGTTGCGCCATGCGACGTCTATGGCGTTCTCGAGACGCTCTTTGTCGCTCTCTGGGAGGAGGGGGGTCACCGCGTGACGGCCCCGTTCCCAAGGCTGAGCTATCACGAGGCGCTGGAGCGCTACGGCACCGACAAGCCCGATCTCCGCTTCGAGCTCGCCCTCTTGGACCTGGGCGAAACGTTCGCAGGCCGGGGCTTCCGGGCGTTCGATCTCGCGGTGCAAGATGGCGGACGGGTGAGGGGCATCCGAGTCCCTGGCGGCGCCGCCCTGTCACGCAAAGAGGTCGATGGGCTGGCCGATGTCGCGAAGCAGGCAGGGGCCGGTGGGCTGGCCACCCTCAAAAGGAAGGGCGACACCCTCTCCGGCCCTCTCGCCAGTATCGATGGCGTGACGGCCGAGGTGGTCGGTCTCGAAGACGGCGATCTGCTTGTGGCTGCTGCCGGCCCGGATCGGGTCACCGCTCCCGCGCTGGACAGCGTGCGCCGGCAGCTCATTGAGCGGCTGCGCCCGCTCCCTTCACCCGAGCATGCGTTTGCCTGGATCGAGGCGTTTCCGCTCTTCGAGCACGATCCCCAGTCTCGTCAGTGGATCTTCGCGCATCATCCGTTCACCGCGCCGCATCCCGACGACGTGGATCGGTTGTTGGAGGGTGACGTCAAGGGAATCCGAGCGCTTCACTACGACCTCGTCTACAACGGCACCGAGCTGGGGAGCGGCTCCATCCGGATTACGGATCCCCGCCTCCAGCTGCACATTCTCGGTCTCCTGGGGATCTCTGAGCAACACGCGTATCAGCGCTTTGGCTTTCTCCTTCGGGCGCTGGCCGCTGGCGCGCCGCCGCACGGTGGATTCGCCGTGGGGTTCGACCGCGCCGTCATGTTGCTGGCTGGCGCCACGAGCCTTCGCGACGTGATCGCCTTCCCCAAGACGACGGCCGCACGAGCACTTTTCGAGGAGGCTCCGGCCGCTCTGGATCCCGAGGACCTGCGGGAGCTCGCGCTGAAGATCGAGCATCGATGATGAAGTCCCACGACGTCACCCACCGACTGTCGGCGGAGGGCGCGGATCCCCTGGCTTTAGCCGGGGTGAACGACGGGAACCTCTTGGAGCTCGAGCGGCTCACGGGGGTGCGTGCCTCGATGCGCGGCGACCAGGTCACCCTGGCCGGCGACCTCGAGGCGGTCGAGCGGGCCACCCGGGTGGCCGCAGCGATGATCGATGTCGCGCGCATGGGAGAGACCGTCACCCCGGATGATGTTCGCAGCCTCTCGATGCAGGATGGTCAGCGGGGCCCGCCAAGAGACGACGCGGACCTCAAGATCGTGCTTCCAGGCATCCGGCGGGTGATCCAGCCGAGGAGTTCGGGGCAACGGGACTACCTCCGGAATCTCAAGGAGAACGATATCGTCGTGGGGATCGGGCCGGCAGGAACGGGGAAGACCTACCTCGCCGTGGCCGTGGGGGCGGAGGCGCTGGCGCGGAAGCGGGTCCGTCGACTGGTGCTCGCCCGCCCGGCTGTCGAAGCCGGGGAACGCCTCGGGTTTCTCCCGGGCGACATGCAGGCCAAGGTGGATCCCTACCTGCGCCCCTTGTACGACGCGCTCGAAGACATGATGCCGAACGACCGAATCCAGAAGGCGTTGGAATCACGGATCATCGAGATCGCGCCCCTGGCCTACATGCGGGGACGGACGCTCGCCGACGCGTACGTTATTCTCGACGAGGCACAAAACGTCACTGGCGGTCAAATGAAGATGTTCCTGACCCGGCTCGGCCTGAATTCCCGGGCGGTCATCGTTGGTGACAAGACGCAGATCGATCTCCCTCATCGCGAGGAGTCGGGCCTGATCCAGGTGGAGCGGATCCTGCCGGGGATCGACGGAGTGGCCTTCTGTTACCTGGACGAACGAGACGTCGTTCGGCACCGTCTGGTCCGCGACATCGTCCAGGCATACGCGGAGGACCAAGGGGCATGAAGCCCGACCGGCGATCGCTGTATCTCGATCTCCAGCCTTCCCGGCTGCCTCGGGCGGTGGCGTACCATGCAGCCCGCTGGGGCCTACTCGTGGCGCTGGCGCTGGCGACCTATGCCCTCTACCCCGTTGCCGGTGGATTCGAGGTTCCCCTGCCCGAGGTGGGGGAAGTGTCCGATGAGGAGGTGTTGGCGCCGTTCGACTTCGCCGTGCGGAAGTCGTCCGCGGAGATCGAGCGAGAGGCAACCACCCTCTCGGCGACCGTCCCGCCAGTCTACGATTTCGTCGAACCGGTACGGGACTCGGTGCTGGCGCGGACCGAGCGACTCTTCGCAGCTCTCGACAGCGCGCGGAGCGGGGACAGCATCCTGGGTGCGGCTCAGCGCTTTGGCATCCGCCTCAACCCCGACGAGGCGCAGTACGTGCTCGAGGGCCGACGGGTCCCGCGGTTTCGAACGGGAGTCCGAACGGTGCTGCGTCGGGAGCTCGCCCGCGGCGTCGGCGGGCCTGGGACAGTCGAATCGGAGCAGCACGCGACCCTGCTGATCCGACGCAATGGGCGTGAACGAGTGGTGCCCCGGGAATCCGTGGTAACCTATCAGAAGTTCCTGGACGGGATCGGTACAAACCATCCCGATCCCAATTCTGCGATCGGAAATGGGCTCTACGTCAAGCTCCTCGCGGGGCTGTTCCAGCCGACGTTGGTCCCGAACACCGCGCTGACCGAAGAGCTGCGACGGGACCTCGCGGCCAGCGTGGACTCGGTGAAGGACAGAGTGCGAGCGAACGAGCGCATCGTCGACGCCAACGACGTCGTCACGCCAGAGATTCGGGACCGACTGGTGGCGTTGCGGGCGGAGCAGCTGCGGCGAGGCGGCGGTTCGGATGGGAATTTCCTGGGGGTCGTCGGCCAGGTGTTGACGAACGCGCTCGTGCTGGCCGCCTTCTGGTTACTCCTCATGCTGTATCGGACCTACACGTACGACAACTCACGGCATATGGTGGTGCTCGCCCTGCTTCTCGGGCTGGTGCTGGTGGGTGCCGCGCTCAATCGGGAGTTCATCTCCGAAGCCCCAGAGCTGATCCCCATTCCGTTCGCCGTCATGCTGATCACGATCTTGTTCAGCGGTCGGGTGGCGATCGCGGCGGCGCTCGTCCTGGCCATCTTGATCGGGACACAAGCGGTCTACGGCGGTGCCGACGCGCTTTTCGTCGCCTTCGTCGGTGGCGTCGCCGCCGCGCTCAGCGTACGGGTCATTCGACGCCGAACACAGCTGCTAGTCTCGGTCGCGATCGTCACGGGAGCGTTCATGCTCGCGGATGTGGTGGTGGGCTTGCGGGCCGGCATTGCGGTCGCGGAAGTGGGACTAGGTGGCCTCACCGGTGGATTGAACGCGCTGGTCTCGGCGGGACTGGTGTTGATCGCCCTTCCCATCTTCGAGTCCATGGCTCGGGTGACCACGGACTTCACGCTCCTGGAGCTCTCAGACCCAAGCCGCCCGTTGCTCCGGCGCCTGGCCACCGAGGCCCCTGGGACGTATGCCCACAGCATTGCCATGGCGAACCTGTGCGAGGCGGCCTGTAACGCTGTTGGAGCCGACGGCCTCCTCGCGAGGGTGGGGTGTTACTACCATGACGTGGGAAAGCTCAAAAAGCCGCAGTTCTTCGTGGAGAATCAATCGTCCGGGAGCAACCCGCACGACAAGCTGAAGCCCGATGTGTCTGCGGCGATCATCAGGAACCACGTGCGTGAGGGGCTGGCCCTCGGCGACGATCACAAGCTGCCGGACGTGATCAAGGCCTTCATCCCCGAGCATCACGGCACGATGGAGATCACCTACTTCCTCGACCGGGCCCGGGCACGGACGTCGGACCCCGGCATCAAGCTCGAGGAGTACCAGTACCCCGGCCCTCGACCGCAGTCGATCGAAACAGCCGTCACCATGCTTGCGGACGGGGTGGAAGCCGCGGTTCGCGTGCTCGGCGACGCGACTCCCGAAAAGCTCCGCAACGCGATCGACCACATCGTGCAGGTCCGCATCGCCGCCGGTCAACTCGATGAAGCACCGATCACCCTCGGGCAGTTGAACCGGATCAAACAAGAGTTCGCCCGCGTCCTCGGCGGCGTGTACCACAACCGGATCGATTATCCGCGTTCTGTCGGTGGGATCTCGGCTGACTGGCAGCCGGCGTCCACCGCGTGACATCGGGGTCGTTGATCCCGGTGCGCTGGGGCCCGTGTCGCCGACGGTCGTCCGTCGAGCAGTCACCGTGGTGCTCGACGGAGAGGGAGCCGGACCGGCGGAGATCGACGTGGTGTTCGTATCGGGCGCCAAAATGCGTGGTCTGAACCGTCGTACGTTCGGCCGGGACCGCTCCACGGACGTCCTCGCGTTTCAGTTCGCTCACCCCGGTCGGGTGGTAGGCGCGATCTATATCTGTCCCACCACCGCGAGGCGCCAGCTGGATCCAGAGGTGTCCGAACGCGAGGAGATCAGTCGCCTCATCGTGCACGGCACACTGCACGTGCTCGGCCACGATCACCCAAGGGGGGCGAATCGCACGCGCTCGGCGATGTGGCGCCGTCAGGAGCGATACATCCGACAACTCGAAGGGGTGGGGCGGTAATGGGCGGCGGACTGGCCGTAGCGGCATTCCTCGCTGCATTCCTCGCCGCCTCCTGGGCCGGTTTCCTGGTGTTGGCCGAAGAGGCACCGACTCTCGTACGCACGCCTGTTGGCACGACGGGGGAAGCCGCGCGGGCTCGCGTGTTCCCGGCGATCCAGATCGCCCGCCTCGCGCTCCTCATCCTGGCGGGCGTCTGTGCCGCCGCTGCGGTCGGGTGGTGGCACCGTCCTCCCATCGAAGCCACGGGCACTGTCTTGGTGTCCATCGGCGCACTCTACGTGCTGGCGGATGGGATTCCCCGCGCGCTGGGCGTGCTCGCTCCACGACTGACTACGGCTGTCGCGCCCATCGCGCGACGCACCATGGCGCCGTTCGTCCCACTCATCGGATTGATGACAGCGGCGGAGCGACGGGTGGCCGCGACGCTCCCGCCCGTCCACCCAACGTCTGAGGCGTTCGGTCAGGGCCAACGAGACATGCTGCTGGGGCTCTTGTCACTACGCGATATGATGGTGGCCGAGGTCATGACGCCGCGTCTCGACATTGTCGCGCTGGACGCGCGCGCGACGTTTCGGGATGTGGTGGACCTCTTGAAGAGGAGCGAACACGCTCGGATCCCCGTCTACCATGAAGATCTCGACAACATCGCTGGGGTCCTCTATGCGAAGGACGTGACCCCGGCGGCTGCCGGGATTGCCGGGCCGCCGGGGAACTGGCACGAGTTGGTCCGGCCCGCGCAGTTCGTGCCGGAATCCAAGTCACTTGCCGCGCAGCTCCGTGACTTCCAGCGGGGGCCATCGCACCTCGCCATCGTCGTGGACGAGTTCGGAGGCACCTCCGGCCTGGTCACCCTCGAAGACATCCTGGAGGAAGTCGTCGGCGAGATCTACGACGAATACGATGTAGACGAGGAGCCAGCCATCGAACGGGAAGGGACCGACCGCTTCTGGGTGGACGGTCGCGTGAGCATCGATGACCTCGCCGAGCTATTGGGGACAACGTTCGAAGAGGAGGACGTCACCACGGTGGGGGGGCTCATTTACGCTGAGCTCGGCCGGGTTCCGCGACCGGGAGAGGAGCTCCGGATCGACGACTTTCGTGTCGTGGTGGAACAAGTGGCCAAGCGACGAGTGCGCCGCGTCTATTTCGAGCGCTTGCAGGATACGTCCATCGTGGAAGCCGGCCGCGGGGGAGAAGGTTGATGGGTTGGCTGCTATTGCTGACCGGGGTGGCTGTGGCGGCCACGGGGGTGACTTTGGCCACGGGCACCCTGGCGGTGAGTCGGGTGGAGCTCTATCGCTGGATCTCCCACAGGCTGCGTCGAGCTGGGTCGGCGGCACCCGTGCTGGCAATACCGGGGCGTCTCCTCGGCGCAGCCGGCGGGATCGCCACGGTCGGGATTCTCCTCGCGGCGTTCGGTCTCATGGCTTCGACCGCTCGCCTCCCACTCTGGCTCGGGGCCGTCACCGTGCTGGTCGCGGCGATCCCGATCCTCTTGACCGTCGTGTGCGCCGTGCCACGCGCCCTGGGCCAGCGGTGGGCGGAGCCCATCGTGGAGAACGCGGTACCGTGGCTCGATCGACTGTCCACCCTCTCCGCTCCGCTAGTGCTGGCCGGCACCGACGCGCGACCTCGAACGGCGCTGGCGGCCTTCCTCGGGTCCGACGAGGAATCGCTAGACACTGCCGAGCTGATTACGGTCCTGCTGGGGGTACTCAGCTTCACCGAGCGTCCTGTGCGCGAGATCATCACGCCGCGGACGGACATCGTGGCCATCCGCGAAGGGGCGAAGCTCGACGAAGTGGGACAGATGTTCGCCGAAGGGGGATACTCGCGCGTCCCGGTCTATCGCGATTCGCTGGACAACATCATCGGAATGATCTACGCGCTCGACCTCCTGAAAGTCGCACCGCGGGCGGAGCTTCCCCTGCGACCCGTCGCCGTGGCGCCGGCGTCCAAGCCCTGCGCCGATCTGCTGTTCGAGATGCAGCGTGATCGGCGGCAATTCGCCGTCGTGCTCGATGAGTACGGTGGCACGGCGGGCATCGCGACATTTCAAGACCTGCTGGCGGAACTGGTTGGGGAGATCTTCCCAGACGCGGAGGGTCGTGGCAATGGGAAGGCCGGAGTGGTGGAAGTGGCGGAGGTAACAGGGGCTACTCCCTGCGATGAAATCGAGGCGCGTTTCGACATCGCTCTGCCATCGCAGGCAGAGACGGTGGGGGGCCTGCTGGCCCGGACGGCCGGACGCATTCCTCAATCCGGCGAGCGCTACGTTATCGCGGAACTCGAATTCGATGTCTTGGCGGCGACACCGACGCGCGTGGAGCGGGTCGTAGTCCGTCGAGGGCCCGTGCCGACCGTGCACCTGGGAGGAGGTCAATGAGGCCCGGTGCCAGGCGCCTTCGGCGCTACTTCATCGTTGGACTCGTGGTCATCGCGCCCGTTGGCCTCACGTTGTTCGTCCTGCGATGGGTGTTCCAGACGCTCGACTCGATCCTCGGCAATCCGCTGCGAGACGCCCTGGGGTTCCGAGTGCCCGGGTTGGGCTTCTTGCTCCTCGCGGTCTTCGTCGTCGTGGTTGGGTGGATTGTCCATCGAGCAGCGGGCCGGCAACTCCTGCACTGGTGGAATGAAGCGTTGGTGCGGTTTCCGCTCACCGGCCGCATCTACAATGCCGTCAGTCAGATCGTGCAGTCGGTGGTTGGCGAGCGGCGAAAGCTGTTCCGCCGAACAGTGCTCATCCCGTACCCGACGGAGGGTGTCTGGGCGATCGCGTTCGTGACTCATGACGACGCAGCCGTTCTGTCACAGCTCGTCGGTGAGCCTTGCGTCAACGTGTTCGTGCCGTCGACTCCGAATCCTACGACGGGATTCATGCTGATTGTGCCGCGGGCGCGAATCATCGAAACGGAGATATCCGTCGAAGAGGCCATGAAGCTCATTCTCTCGGGAGGTGCCGTGAGCCCCAGCGATATCGCGACGCTCACGCGCCGGCGAGGCCTCGACTTGGACTCCCTGCTCAGAGAGAGCTAGCGTGGATCCGGCTGCGACCCTGCAGGAGGAGCTCCGACGTCTGGTCGAAGCTGGTGATCTCCCAGCCCTCCTCGCCCGTGCACGGGAGCTCCATGCGTCAGATCTCTCCGACGTGCTGGCGGAGCTGGATCCGGACGTCCGGCTGCGCATCGTGCGGGCGCTGCCTCCCGAGCTCGTTTCGGATGCGCTCGCGGAGATGGAGGAGGAGGAGCACCCAGAGAGGGTGCTCGCAGCGCTGCGCCCAGAGCAAGCGGCGCATATCGTCGAGGAGCTGGAGGATGACGATGCCGTTGACCTGATCTCGGAGCTGCCGGCGGAGAAGGTCGCTCCGATCCTCCGCTACGTCGCCGATCGAGACGACATCGAGCGGCTCCTTGGCTACGAGGAAGACACGGCCGGCGGGCGCATGACGGCCGCGGTGGTTTCGGTCTCGGACGGCGCGACGGCGGCCGAAGCCATTGACGAGATCCGACGCCAGGCGGAGGAGGTCGGCGAGTTCTACCAAGTCTATTGCGTCGATGATCAGCATCGGCTCGTTGGGACGTTACCGCTGCAACGGGTAGTCGTGGCCGCTCCGGTGGCCCGAGTCCGGGACATCATGGAGGAGCCGCTCGCCGTCGCGACGCCTGAGCTCGATCAAGAGGAGGTCGCTCGTCTCATGGCCCGGTACAACGTGCCGGCACTTCCAGTGGTCAATCCGGCGGGCAAGCTGCTGGGCCGGATCACGTTCGACGACGTCATGGACGTGGTCGAGGCAGAGAGTACCGAAGACCTCCTCAAGTTCGGAGGGATACCGGGCGATGAGCAGCTCGGTGGCGACTGGCGGCAGGCCGTGCGGAGTCGGCTCCCCTGGCTGTCGTTGAACATGCTGACAGCATTCTTGGGTGGCGCCGTGGTCTATTTCTTTCAACACGCCATCGAGGAGATCATTGCGTTGGCCGTGCTCATGCCCATCATCGCGGGGTTGGGTGGGAACGCGGGGACACAGGCCCTGGCGGTGACGGTCCGGCGGATCGCACTTGGTGGCATCGCACCGGGAAAAGGACTGCACCTGGTGGGGAAAGAGCTGCTGGTTGGGCTCGTGAACGGCATAATCGTCGGCGCCGCGGTGGCGGCCGTGACCACGCTGATAGGGCTCGGTTGGCAACTCGGCCTCGTCGTGCTGCTGGCAATGTGGGGCAATCTGGTGCTGGCCACCATGCTGGGTGCTGCAATTCCGCTGGTATTACAGCGGCTCGGTGCCGACCCCGCGGTTGCGAGCTCGATCTTCGTCACGGCCTTTACGGACGTCTTCGGCTTCGTCTTGCTCCTGGGGTTGGCAGCCGTGCTGCTCCTGCCGGGAGTATGATTGGGAGATTGGGTTGCGGCGGTTATGGCGGCGACACGAACTTGCGATATGGGCGAAACTGGGCTCGTAACCGGTATCCGTGAGGGGAAGGTCTCGGCGTTGGCTCGGGCGATCTCGCTGGTGGAAAACGCCCGCGACGGCTACGAAGAGCTCCTGTCGATACTCCACCCCATGGTGGGCCGGGCGCGGCGGGTCGGCGTCACCGGCCCCCCTGGCGCTGGCAAGTCCACGCTAGTGGATCGCTTGGTGCACGCGTACAGGGCCCGAGACGTCACCGTGGGCGTAGTGGCGGTGGACCCCACGAGTCCGTTCAGCGGTGGGGCGCTGCTGGGGGACCGAATCCGCATGGAGTCGGTCACCCTGGACCCCGGCGTCTACATCCGCTCGATGGCCACCCGGGGTGCGGTGGGAGGCCTCGCGATGACGACCCGTGAGGTCTGCGACATCCTCGACGCATTTGGCTTCGATCGGATCCTGATCGAGACGGTTGGGGTCGGGCAGTCGGAACTCGCGGTAGCCGCGAGTGCGGACACAGCGCTCCTTGTCTTGGTACCGGAATCGGGGGACGGCGTTCAGGTGCTCAAAGCTGGCGTCATGGAGATTGCCGATCTTTATGTCGTGAACAAGGCGGACCGCCCTGGTGCCGGGCGCCTCGCTCAGGAGGTAGAGGTCATGCTCGGGCTGCGCCGCGGCGTTGCCTACCGAGACCACTCCCCTCACCACGGCGTGAATGCGGTTCGAATGCCGACGCACGCTGCGGCGGCCGACGGTTGGTCACCTCCCGTGTTGCAAACGGTGGCGACCAACAATGAGGGCATCGATGCCCTGCTGGATGCGCTAGACGCGCACTTCGACGGGCTGCACGCGTCCGGGGAATTAGGTGCCCGTCGGCGTTCACGACTCGAACAGCACACCCGAGGGGTCGTGGATCGTGCGGTGAGTACGTGGATGTGGCAGGAGCGTGGTGGCGAGGAGATCCTCGCCGCGGGGTTCGAGCGGGTGGCACGAGGTGAGATCAGCCCCTACAAGCTCGCCCATCACATCATCGCGCAGCTCGATGAGGAGAAGACCCATGCCGAATGATGGTCAGTACGAGCGGTGGGCCGATCGATACGAGCGAGCTCGCAAGAGAGATATTGCCTTCATCACGCAGAGCTCGGCGGAGCTCCAGCCGCTCTACACTCCACGAGATCTCCAGGGGTTCGCCTACGACACGAACTTGGGTTATCCGGGCGAGTTCCCGTACACCCGCGGCATCCACCCGTCGATGTACCGGGGCAAGCTTTGGACCAAGCGTCAGTTTGCCGGGTTCGGAACGGCGGAAGACACGAATCGGCGCTACAAATACCTCCTCGAGCATGGGCAGACGGGCCTCTCGGTCGCGTTCGACTTCCCAACCCTCATGGGCTATGACTCCGACCATCCGCGAGCGGAAGGCGAGGTTGGGAAATGCGGTGTCGCGGTCTCGTCCCTCGCGGATATGGAGACGCTGTTCGATGGGATTCCGTTGAACAGGATCTCGACGTCCATGACCATCAACGGCCCAGCAGCCATGCTGTTCTGTTTCTACGTCGCGGCTGCGGAGCGTCAGGGAGTTGACATCTCGCAGCTCAGGGGAACGGTCCAGAACGATATCCTCAAGGAATACATGGCCCAACACGCCTGGGTCTATCCGGTCCAGCCGGCTCTGAAGATCATCGTCGACATGTTCGAATGGGCTTCCCAGTACACCCCGAAATGGAACACGATCTCGATCAGCGGCTATCACATCCGCGAAGCTGGCGCTACGGCGGTCCAAGAGCTCGCGTTCACGCTGGCGAATGGGTTCGAGTACGTGGAGCGCGGGATTGCCCGCGGTCTGAAGGTCGACGACTTCGCTCCGCGCCTCTCGTTCTTCTGGGATGTACACAACGACTTCTTCGAGGAGATCGCGAAGATGCGGGCGGCCCGGCGCATTTGGGCCCGGCACATGCGTGACAAGTACGGCGCGCGGAGCCCCCGCTCGTGGATGATGCGATTCCACTGTCAGACAGCGGGCGTGTCCCTCACCGCGCAGCAGCCGATGAACAACGTCGTGCGGGTTGCCTATCAAGCGATGGCAGCGGCGCTGGCCGGTACGCAATCGCTCCATACGAATTCCCTGGATGAGACCTACGCCCTCCCGACCGAAGAGAACGTGAAGCTCGCTCTGCGCACCCAGCAGATTCTCGCATACGAAACGGGGGTGCCCAACGTCATCGATCCGCTGGGCGGCTCCTACTTCGTCGAGGCACTCACAGACCGCATGGAGCGGGAGGCGGAGGCCCTCTTTGGTGAGATCGCCGCCGTCGGCGGAGTGGTCAGGGGAATCGAAACGGGCTGGTTCCAGCGAGAAATCCATCGGAGTTCCGTCCGCGTCCAGAATGAGCTGGAAGATCGACTACGGGTCGTCGTGGGGGTAAATGACTTCGTGGACCAGAATGCCCGGAACCTCGAGGTCCTCGCGGTGAGCGATGAGCCGACGGAAGTGCAGCGGCGTCGCCTCAGCGACCTCCGTGCCACCCGCGACCAGGCCCAGGTCGACGAAGCGCTCTCCGCGCTCCGGGCCACCGCGGAGCGTGAAGAGAACGTCATTCCCCCCATGCTCGATTGTGCCCGCTCCTACTGCACGCTTTTCGAAATCCGACATGCTCTCGAGGAGGTGTACGGTGCCTATCGCGAGCCAGTCTTCTTCTAAACTGAGCGTCATGGAACGACTTCAGGTCACACAAAACGACTCGGCGGAGGGGAAAGTCCGCACCCTGGGGCCCATCGTGAGCTGGCTCACGGAACTGGGAGCCGCCACCGACGCATGGTTCGTATCATGCTACTTGAAGCTGGAGCCACGGGACCGGACTCGCGGCAAGTACCTCATCAAGCTGAAGAATCGCATTCGCGAACGCCTGGACTGGCTGGACCAGCGTGGTGTACCACGCGCGACCAGGGAAGGGATCGAACGCGATCTCAACAAGATTCGCCAATACCTCGAGCACCCAGGCAACCTGCCAACGGGGCGCGGCGTGGCGCTGTTTGCCGCCGATTCACTCGATCTCTTCGAGCCCGTGCCGCTACCTCGCGTGTTCCGATCCCGCTTGGCTATCGATCGGTCGCCCTTGGTCCGGGAACTCGCGGCCCTGGACGACGAGTTCGGTCTGGTGCTTTGTGCCGTCTACGACCGGACAAGTGCTCGTTTCTTCAAGGTCTCAGCATTCGATGTGGCAGAGCTGCCCGGCCTGCCCGCCGGCGACACCACCCGCGCCGGTCGGTTTCACGGCACGCGTTCCGTGCCCGGGCGTGGCGAGAGCCTGGCCGTCGCCGGCGAGCACAACTACAACCAGCGGATTCAAGGAGAGAAGCAGCGCCACTATGCGCACGTGGCGCAGCGTCTCTTCGACCTGTCCCGCGGCGCGAGCATTCGCGGCATCGTCTTGGCGGGCACGGGTACCGATGCAGAAATAGTGCGACCGCATCTCCACCCGTATCTCGAAAAGCAGGTGCTGGGAGCGACTCGGTTGAACCCGAAATCGGCTGCCGCCAATCAGGTTATGGAGGCGGTGCTCGGAGTGCGCCAGAATACCGAACGCCTGTGGGAGGCTGAGCACGTGCAGGCGCTCGCAGAAGGGCTCGGCACGGGATGGGCGGTGAATGGCCTCGAACCGAGCCTGCGGGCACTGGCGCGGGGACAGGTGCGTACGCTCCTCGTGGATCCCACTGCCACGCGTTCGGGCTATCGATGCGCACAGTCGGGGCGTCTCACGAGCATCGACGGTGGTTGCAAGGCCGAAGGGGAGCCAGAGGCGGTCCCGGATCTGGTCGACGAGGCCATCGAAGAAACGCTGCGGCAGGCCGGCCATGTCGAGGTCGTCGAGGACCACGAGGCCAGGGGAGAGGTCGACAATCTGGCCGCGCTCCTCCGATTCAAACAGCGCTAATGTGACGACTGGCGTGAGCTTGTACCCCACTCGGCGGCACGCTAGGTTCCGCACACGATGGCACCGGGCGTGACGCCGCAACCGGCAAAGCGGGCGAAAAGGCCCATCCGCGTGCTGGTGGGAAAGCCGGGCCTCGACGGCCACGATCGGGGAGCCAAGGTCGTGGCGTCAGCGCTTCGAGATGCCGGGATGGAAGTGATCTATACCGGGCTCCATCAAACACCCGAGATGATTGCCACGGCAGCAGTGCAGGAGGACGTCGACGTCGTGGGGCTTTCCATCCTATCCGGCGCCCACATGACTCTCATTCCACGCGTGCACGATCTCCTCACCGAGTCCGGGCGAGACGATATCCTGTTGATAGGTGGAGGGATCATCCCCCAGCAGGACGTCGACAAACTGGAGCAGACCGGTGTGGCCAAGCTCTTCACACCGGGCACTCCCACCACCGACATCATCGACTACATCCGCAAGTGGGCCGCGAGCCGCGTGGCGTGAGCGGCGGCGCGTCGATCCGATCACGGAGCCGGCTGCGAGAACTCGCTGGTCAGTATCGGGAGCTGGCGGCGCGCCTGGAGCAAGGCGGTGGGGCCAGCAAGATCCAGCGCCAGCATGAACAAGGAAAGCTGACGGCCCGGGAACGGGTCGCGCGGCTGCTGGATCCGAGCACGCCGTGGCTCGAAATCGGCCTCCTCGTCGCTCACGACAGGTACGACGGCCAAGCGCCCGCGGCTGGGGTGGTGACGGGCGTGGGTGTCGTATCGGACCACCACTGCGTCGTGGTGGCCAACGACGCGACGGTGAAAGCGGGATCGTGGTGGCCAGAAACCGTCAAGAAGATTCTCCGCGCGCAAGAGATCGCAATGCGCCAGCACATCCCGATCGTCTACCTGGTGGACTCGGCCGGCGTTAACCTCCCGTATCAGGCTGGGGTGTTTCCGGGTCAATACGGCGGCGCTCGCATCTTTTACTACAACTCCATCATGCGGCGGTATCTGCACGTTCCCCAGGTCAGCGCCGTCATGGGTCAGTGTGTCGCTGGCGGTGCCTACCTACCGGCGTTGTCGGACGTGATCTTCATGGTGGAAGGGACATCGTTCATGGGGCTCGGCGGGCCCAATCTGGTGCAGGGGGCCACCGGCCAGAAGGTCGACGCCGAGACACTCGGTGGGGCGGTGACCCACACCACCAAGAGCAAGGTCGCGCACTATCGGGCGAAGGACGACGTCGAGTGCATCGAGCACATCCGCGACTATGTCGCGCGGCTTCCCGTCGGGGCGGTTGCCGGTGGTGGACCCGATCCAGAACACGTGCGTCCGCCAAGCCGCCTTCCAGCCGAGCTCTACGACATCCTCCCGCTCGACCATCGCATGGCGTACGACATGCACGACGTGCTCGGATGTCTCCTCGACGGCGGAGAGCTCAGGGAATTCCAGCCGGACATCGCCCGGGAGATGATTTGCGGTCACGCGACGATCGAAGGGCAAGCCATCGCAGTCATCGCCAACCAACGAGGGTTGATCAGGGGCGAGCCGGGGAGTCGCCCCCGGGTCGGTGGGATCGTTTATACTGAGAGCGCCGACAAAGTCGCCTATTTCATCGACACGGCGAACCGGGAGCGGCTTCCCCTCCTGTTCGTGCAAGATGTAAGCGGTTTCATGGTGGGCTCCGAAGCAGAGCACTCGGGCATCATCCGCGCCGGAGCGCGCTTCGTGGAGGCGATGGCTGGTGCCGTCGTCCCCAAGCTCGTGTTGACCGTCAACCACGCGTCGGGCGCCGGTTACTATGCCATGGCCGGGCAGGGGTTCGATCCAGATTTCATCTTCTCATGGCCCACGGGACGAATGGGTGTCATGGAGGGCGATTCCGCTGTGCGCGCGGTCTTCGGCGACCGAGCCGAGGATACCGAGTTGGGAGAGGCCGTTGGGAAGATGCGTGAGGACTACGAACACCAGCTGGATGCGACCTACGCGGGCGCGCGTGGCTTCGTGGACGCGATTCTGATTCCCGAGGAGACTCGCAGCATGCTGTCCTTCGCTCTTGGGGTCTCGCTGCACCACCGCGGTCCCCATATCGGTCCCTTTGTCCTCCCGCCGCTGGAGGCTCCGTGATCGAGCGGGCGGCCATGCTGCGGTTTCTCGCGGTCATGACGGGGCTCTCGCTGATGGCGTGCGGCAGCGCGCCGGGGCCCACGCCGGCTCCCGCTCCCGAGCCCGCCGCGGCGAGCGCGCCGTTGGAGGCCGTCCAGGCCGACCTCACGGGCGTCGCTCCACCCGAGCCCGTGCTGCCGCCTCAGTTGGCGCTCCTGGCGGGGCTGATGCCACTGCGGAGCATAGGAGCCGACACGTTTCGGGTGGCCCATCCCACATACGACGGTCGCGGCGTCGTCATCGCAATCCTGGACAGCGGGATCGATGTCGGCGTGCCGGGCCTCCGACGGACGAGCACGGGGGAGCGGAAAGTGCTCGACCTCAGAGACTTCTCGGGCGAGGGACGCGTTCACCTGGCTGCCATGCGTCCCGAGTCCGAGAGTGTGGTGACGGTGGAGGGACATCGTTTGGAGGGATTCGGGCGCGTCGCCCGTGTGGCGGCACCGCCGTACTACGCAGGTGTCTTTCAGGAGATTCGGCTGGGGACGGCCCCGGAAGGCGACGTCAATGGCAACGGCTCGATCACCGACGAGTTTCCCATGGTGGTGGCCAAGGCCAGTAGCGGTTGGGTGCTGTTCGCGGACACGAACGGTGACCGATCCCTAGATGACGAATCGCCGGTTCACGATTTCGCCGTGGCAGGTGAGACCCTCGCGTTTGGTAGTGCTCCGGGAGCCACCGACCCTGGTCCGATGACCATCGCCGTGAACTTCGAGGAACACGACGGAAGGCCGTTTCTCGACTTGTTCATGGATAACTCGAGCCACGGGACCCACGTAGCGGGAATCAGCGCCGGTCACGGACTCTTCGGCGTCGAGGGATTCGACGGTGTCGCTCCCGGTGCCTGGCTGCTCGGTATCAAGATCTCGAACAATGCTCGAGGCGGCGTGTCGGTCACCGGGAGCATGCTTCGCGGCCTCAACTATGCCGCTGATTTCGCGGAGCAACGCGGTCGTCCCCTCGTCGTGAACTTGAGCTTCGGTGTGGGGAACGAGGTGGAGGGAGCAGCTGCCATCGATTCCCTCATCAATGAGTTTGCCCTCAAGCATCCGGACGTGCTCGTCGTCATCAGCGCGGGCAACGACGGTCCCGGTCTCTCGACCGTCGGCTTCCCGGGCTCAGCTGAGCTCGGGCTGTCGGTGTGTGCACTCTTTCCCGGCGTGTTCGCCAGGCCTCCCGAACCCGGCGTGCCGCCATCGGCCGACGTGTTGGGTTGGTGGAGTGGTCGTGGGGGAGAAGTGGCGAAGCCCGACGTTTGCGCCCCTGGACTTGCCTTTTCGAGCGTTCCCCGGTGGCGGACCGGTGAAGAGGTATCGGGTGGCACGAGCATGGCCGCTCCACACGTGAGCGGTGCGGTGGCGTTGTTGCTGTCGGCCATGCAGCAGCAGGGAAGGCGGGTTCGGGCAGTGGACCTCAAGCGAGCGCTCATGGCGGGAGCGTCCCAGATTCCCGGAGCCACCGTCCTCGATGCGGGGGCCGGGGTCGCTGACGTCACCGGTGCCTATCGATGGTTGCTTGCCGCACACCAGACGGGCGTCTACGAGGTGCGCGCGCTGGATGAAGATGGCGTGAGCTCGGCCGCCTTTCGGCGCGCGGGGCTGCGGACCGCTGGGGATACCCTCCAGCGCTTCGTCATTCGTTCGGTGGGCGGGCAGCCCGCAGCACGGCTGCTCCTGGAATCGGATGCGGCATGGCTGCGCGCGCCGCCGATGGTCGAACTGCAGGGTCGCCCCGAGACCGTCACGGTGCGATACGACGCGTTTGGCCTCCGACGCCCTGGCGCGTACGTCGGCACGGTCTGGGCACGACCCGCCACGGACACCATCGCAGGCCCATCTCTCGGCCTAGTCAATACGGTGGTCGTTCCTCACGCGCTCGACCGTCCATTCGCCACGACGGGAGAGCTGGGTCCGGGTGCGATCGCGCGGTACTTCCTCGACGTGTCCGAAGGACGTGGAGGGCTGCAGGTGCGGCTCGAAGTGGCGGAATCCGAGGAGGCAATCCTCTACCTCTTCGAGCCGTCGGGACAACCGTTTCGGGGCGGCAGTAGCCTCACGGCTGGTCAGGAGAGCGGTCGAGTGGCTACAGTGCACGTGCGAAGCGATGATCTGGTCTCCGGAGTCTACGAGGCGGTGGTGGTGGCCCCGCCGACGGCTGGCGTTCGCTTCTCCCTCGACGCTGCCCTTCCGACGGTGGTCCTCACCGCGATCGAACCGGGTCCGCGAGCCGTCGTCCACAACCCCGGGACGGAGTCCCTTCCGGTACGGGTCCGCGGCGAGCTCGTGGGTGCGGTGCGGACCGAGCACGTCACCGGACGCCACGCCGCGCCCGTGACGCTCCAGCTGGAGCCGCCCCATTGGGCCACTCGCCTCGTTGTCGATGTGTCCGTTCCACGAGAGCTCTGGCAGCTCCTCACCGATTTTGGCGTCACCGTCTTCGAGAAGAGCGGGAAAAAGGTGAGTGATGCGCCCCTCAACTACGCCTTTGGTCGACTCGAGATCGATCTGGACTCATCGACGGTTGCTGGTGGCCTCGACCTCGAGTTGTTTCCGGGTTTTGCGCACTTCGAGCCGCCCGAGACCTGGAGCGCCGACGTGCGCATCGTCTTCGAGCTGCCGGACCCGATCCCCCTCGGCCCGGACAGCATGGCGGCGGAACAGCTGGATCTGGCATCACACGACACGCGGGCGGTACCGCTCCCGCCGGTCCCGGCGGACATAGCGATACCCGACGGCTTGCAGGCGCTGCTCTCTGTCCGGGTAGACACCCCGGGAACAGTCCCCTCGGTGGGGCGTGGAGGAACGCCTGTCCCCGTGCGCGCCGTCGATGAGACGCCCTAGCCGATCGCGAACGTCCCCACCCGAGGGTGTGGACAGGGTGAACACCGTCGTACGGATTGCGTCGGGCCAGGGCTTTTGGGGCGACTGGCTCGAAGCTCCGATCCGTCAGCTGCAAGGCGGCCCCATCGACTATCTGATGATGGACTATCTGGCCGAGGTGACCATGTCCATCATGCAGAAACAACGCTCCCGCGACCCATCGCTCGGCTATGCCAAGGATTTCGTCCCCCTCATGAGGCGGCTCCTTCCGCCCCTCGTGGAGCGGCGAGTCAGAATCATCGCAAACGCCGGCGGCGTGAACCCGAGCGCGTGCGCAGAAGCGGTTGTCGAACGGGCGCGTGCCCAGGGACTCGGTGGCAAGGTCCGGATCGGCATCGTCGAGGGAGACGATATCCTCGACCGTCTGGACGACCTCCTGGCGAAGGGCCACGGCCTGGCAAACCTCGACACGGGGGAGCCGCTGGCATCGGTCAAAGACGCGGTGCGGAGCGCGAACGCCTATCTCGGAGCGTGGCCGGTGGTGGAGGCACTCCGTGCGGGGGCCGACGTCATCGTAACCGGACGGGTGACGGATACCGGGCTTACCCTGGCGCCGATGATTCACGCCTTCGGCTGGAAACGAAACGACTGGGACCAACTCGCTTCGGGAACCGTGGCGGGTCACATCATCGAGTGCGGTGCGCAGTGCACGGGTGGGAACTGCCTCGTGGACTGGGAGTCGATCCCCAATATGGCCGATCCCGGATACCCCATCATCGAGGCGCGGCCCGACGGGACGTTCATCGTGACGAAGCACCCGGGCACGGGGGGACGCGTGACGGTACCGGGGATTACCGAGCAATTGGTGTACGAAATGGGTGATCCTCACAACTACGTCACGCCGGATTGCATTGCAGACTTCACGACGATTCGTTTGGAACAAGAGACAAAGGACCGCGTTCGCGTCAGAGGGGTCCGGGGCCGACCCGCAACGGACTCGCTCAAGGTCTCCCTCTCGTATCACTACGGGTACAAGGCCATAGGAACGCTCGTTTACGTTTGGCCGGATGCTCTCAGGAAGGCTCGCAAGGCCGATCACATTCTGCGTCAGCGGCTGGAACGCCTAGGACTCGCGTTTGACGAGATCCTCACCGAGTTCGTGGGAGTGAATGCCGCGCACGGCGGTCTCGCGCCGGAACCGAGCCCAGACCTCGCGGAGGTGCAGCTTCGGGTTGGCGTCCGCTCCCGCAAACGCAGGGAGGTCGAGCGCTTCACTCGGGAGATTGCCCCGCTGATCTTGAACGGACCCCCGAGCGTCACGGGGTTTGCCGGCGGCCGCCCCAAGGTGGAGGAGATCGTCGCGTATTGGCCGGCGCTCATCCCGAAGTCCGAGATCCGTCCCAGCGTCACGGTCCTCGAGGCCTAGCCACGATGGGTCAGAAATCCAAGAGGCATGCCTCCAATGCCACCAAGACCGTTAGACTTCTCCGTCTCGCCCACGCACGCAGTGGAGACAAGGGCAATACGGCGAACGTGGGACTCATCGCCCTCAGACCCGAGTACTATCCGGTGCTGGTCAAGAAGGTCACGGCTGCCAAGGTGGCGAAGCATTTCCGTGGGGAGATCGAGGGTCCCGTGGAACGTTACGAGCTTCCCAACCTGCACGCTCTCAACTTCCTTCTATATGGAGCGCTAGGAGGCGGCGGAACCCTTTCGCTGAAGACGGACGCGCAGGGGAAAGTGTTCTCCACCGCTCTCCTGCGCATGGAGATTCGAGTGCCAAGGGGGCTCCATGTCCGATGACCGCGTGCTCACAGGCCTTTCCAATGGCATTCTGACCGTCACGCTCCACCGACCCCACAAGCGCAACGCGATGGACACAGCGATGGTCGACGCACTCCTCGCTCAGCTCGACGAGGCGGATTTGAGCACCGCCATTCGCGTTATCGCCTTGCGTGGTGCGGGGAAGGACTTTTGCGGTGGTGCCGATCTCGCAGAGCTCCTCGCTTCCGTCGACAACATGCCTCAGGAGAATGCAGCGAGCGCGGCGCACCTTGGTGAGGTGTTCGTGCGCATGCGCCGGCTCCCCAAGCCGGTAGTCGCTGTGGTACATGGTCGGGCTCTCGCCGGCGGCTGCGGCCTGGCGACGGCATGCGATCTGGTGGTGGCGCGTCCAGACGCCGTGTTTGGCTACCCAGAAGTTCAGCGCGGTTTTGTGCCGGCAATGGTCATGGCAATGCTTCGGCGGGCCGTAGGCGAGAAGACTGCGTTCGATCTCGTTGCCACCGGTCGCCTTCTCACTGCCGAGGCCGCCCGGGACCTGGGCCTAGTAGCCCGTGTGTTCGGGACGGAGCGTTTCGAAGAGGAGGTCGACGGGTTTCTCCTCCAACTCGTCGGCGCCAGCGCCTCCGCGCTCGCCCTCATCAAGCGGCAGCTCTACGATCTGGACGGACGGAGCTTTGAGGATGGCATTGCCCTAGGTGCGGAGGTGAACGCGGTCGCGCGATCCACGCCGGACTTCAAAGACGCGGTGGCTAAGTTTCTCGAGCGGTGATTCGCCAACCGCGGTGTGGAGGGATGGTCGCCTGGTCTCTCGCGGCCGGGGTGCTCGCGGCATGCGGTTCCGAGCCGCGGGTCAGCACCGATGCGCTGCAGGTCGACTACAGCACCGGGACCCACGTGGTGCTGCTGGGTACGGGTACCCCGAATGCGGAACCAGACCGGTCGGGGACGGCCGTCGCGGTCCTCTCCGAGGGCAAGGCGTACCTGGTGGATGCCGGCCCCGGCGTGGTACGGCGCGCCTCTGCTGGGCTACGCCGCGGCATGGGCCCCCTTCGGGTTCCCGATCTGGACATCGTATTCCTCACACATCTTCACAGCGATCACACCGTAGGGCTGCCAGACTTGATGCTGACACCGTGGGTCCTCGGTCGCGACCGACCCCTTCGCGTTTTGGGCCCCCCTGGAACCGCGGCGCTGATGGAGCACTTGCTCGCAGCCTACTCAGAGGATATTCGCATTCGCACGAGCGGACTGGAGCCGTCAAACGATACCGGCTACCGGGTGCACGCGACCGAAGTCGACTCGGGCGTCGTCTTCGAGGACGAACGCGTCAAGGTCACTGCGTTCCCGGTGAAGCATGCGTCGTGGCCCTCCGCGTTCGGCTACCGTTTCGACGCGGCAGATCGATCCGTCGTCATATCTGGCGACGCAGCGCCGAGTGAGGTGGTGGTCGCCCACTGCGACGGCTGCGACGTGTTGGTGCACGAGGTCTACTCTGGGGTGAGCTTCGAACGCCGAGCGCCCCAATGGCAGCGATATCACGCGAGCGCACACACGTCGGCGATTGAGCTCGCGGACCTCGCTAGGCGGGCGCGACCGGAGCTCCTCGTCCTGTATCACCAGTTGTTGTGGGGGACGAGTCCGGAGGAGTTGGTGGACGAGATCAGGCAGGTGTGGGATGGCGAGGTCGCGTTTGGGGTTGACCTAGGGGTGTACTAGGGAGGCGATGAGGGCGATGAGGGCGATCGAGGGGGATGGAGGGGGATGGAGGGCGATGCGGGAATCGTCACCGTGCAGCGGCGATTTGGTTTCTCGTTGGGAATGCCGGCCTCCACATTGATGCCGTACACGACGTGCGGCTATGGGCTCTTATCGATCACTCGAGGCGCGGGTATCGCACCGACTGGCACAGGCGGTGGCCCGCGCAACCGATTCGTTTCCCAAGGCGGAGCGCCTTGAGCTCACATCGCAGCTGCGGTGCGCCTCGTTGTCGACACCTGCGAACCTCGCGCAAGGTTGCGCGCCGTTTGAGCGTCGCGACCTCCATCGTCCATCACCTTCCCCCACCCTGACCGACGCCCGCTCAGCGCTCCGAAGGTTCTGGAACTACGACCGTTTCCACGCTCACCAACGCCGCGCCATCGCTGCTGCGCTGCGTGGTCGAGACTGCCTGGCGATCCTTCCGACTGGTGGCGGAAAGTCGTTATGCTACCAGGTTCCGGCGCTCCTCCTTCCTGGCGTCACGCTGGTGGTCTCGCCGCTCATCTCCCTCATGCAGGATCAGGTTGCGGCACTTCGGCGACGTGGACTGCCAGCCGCGTATCTGAGCAGTACACAGGCCCCTCACGTCCAGCGTGCTGTCTGGCGGTTGCTCGGGAATCATCGGCTCAAGCTGCTCTACGTGGCGCCAGAGCGGATGAGACAACTCGTCTCGGTGGCTAGCACCATGCGGATTTCCTTGTTGGCCGTTGACGAGGCTCACTGTATCAGCGAATGGGGGCATGATTTTCGACCGCATTTCCGTGCGCTCGGAGGCCATCGGCACGCACTCGGCACTCCCCCGACGCTCGCCGTTACCGCGACCGCGACGCCGGCGACACGGGCTGACATCGTTCGGGTGCTGGGCCTCGAGCGACCCGTTTGCATCGTCCAATCGTTCGATCGGGCTAACCTGCATTTCTCCGTGCGGAAGGTTTCCACGGAGTTGGAGCGGCTGCACGCTCTCACCCGTCTTCTGCCGTCCGAGGACGCCGGCTCAGCGGTCGTCTATGTACCGACTCGAAACCGGACAGATGGTGTGACTGCCGTCCTCCGGCGCTGGGGCTTTGCCGCTGCACCGTACCACGCGGGACTGCGTGGTGGGGCCCGAAAGGCGCTGCTAACCAGGTTCCTGGACGATCGGATCCGTATTATCGTGGCGACCAGCGCCTTCGGCATGGGGATCGATAAGCCGGACGTGCGGCTGGTTGTCCATCTGGGAGTGCCGACTCGGCCCGAGACGTACTTCCAAGAAGCGGGGCGTGCTGGCCGAGACGGCAAGCCCGCTGGCTGCGTGCTCCTGTGGCTCCCGCAGGACCTCGCGCTGGCAGAGCGGATGGCCAGGCGTGCGCCGAGTGCTGCTGCGGGCGAATCAGCGGCCCACCGGGAGGCTCGGCAGAAAGGTCTTCGTGCCATGCGACGCTACTTGACGACCGGTAGATGCCGCCGGCGCGTGCTGCTGGATTACCTCGGCGAGCAGCTGGGGCGGTGTGCGGGGTGTGATCGGTGTTGATGGGGCCGATAGAGGACGATGGCGGCGGATGAGGAATCCGTCCTCGAGGTGGCGGCAGATCAAGAAGGAGGCTTGGAACCGGATCCTACCACCGCGATCACCCGTTCTGTGACACCCTCCTTACTTGTCCACCGTCATGGTGAACACGGGGCTTCTGCACGTCGACGAGGTTCTCACCGATTTGGCAACGATAGTCGGGTCGAAGTCGCGGATGCACCACCTATCCAAACCGCCTCTCAGCCTGCACCTTTTGTGACCGGCTGACCACGAGCCCGTCTCCGGGCTTGCTCGAACCACGACCCCAAGCGCCCACCGCATCGCAACACTGAGGGCTGACGAGAGCGTTGCATGCTGGACCGCCTCTTCAAACTCGACGAGCACGATACCACCATCCGCCGAGAGATCGGAGCGGGTGCCACCACTTTCGTCACGATGTCCTACATCATCTTCGTCCAGCCCGTGGTTCTCGGCGCAGCCGGGATGGATCCGGGCGCGGTGATGGTGGCGACATGTCTGGCCAGCGCGGTGGCTACTCTGCTCATGGCGCTCTTGGCCAATTACCCGATTGCCCTGGCACCCGGGATGGGCCACAACTTTCTCTTCACCTATACGGTCGTGATCGCCCTCGGCTTCCCCTGGGAGCAGGCTCTCGGAGCGGTGTTTGTCTCCGGGAGCCTCTTCATTCTCCTGTCCTTCTTCGGCTTTCGGGCCAAGCTGGTCAACGCCGTGCCATCGGCCCTCAAGAACGGAATCGCCGCCGGGATTGGCCTGCTCATCGCGCTGGTAGGTCTCGAATGGGCGGGCATCGTGGTGGACGATCCCGCAACACTGGTGGGGTTCGGCGATCTCAGCACCCCTCCGGCCTTACTGAGCCTGCTGGGCCTGGCGGTCATGGGGGTCTTTCTCGCCCGACGAATTCGGGCGGCGATGCTCATCGGAATGCTGACGACGTCATTGATCGCGGTGGCCTCGGGCCTGGTGGCATTTCAGGGTGTCGTGGCCGCGCCCCCGTCACTGGAACCCACCCTTTTCAAGCTCGACGTGTTCGGGGCGATCCGAACCGGCATGCTCACCGTGATCTTCGTGTTCTTCTTCCTGGATCTGTTCGACACGGTCGGCACGCTGATTGGTGTCAGCCAAGAAGCGGGCTTGGTACGCGAAGACGGGACGCTCCCCCGTGCTCGTCCGGCCCTGCTGTCGGACGCGATGGGGACGGTGACCGGCGCGCTGCTGGGGACGTCCACCGTCACGAGCTACATCGAGAGCGCCTCAGGTGTGAGCGCGGGCGGGCGGACTGGGCTCGCCAGCGTCGTGACGGCCCTCCTGTTTCTCGTGGCACTCTTCTTCTCCCCGCTTGTCGAGATGATCGGGGGTGGCGTGGAAACGGATGAAGGGCGACGGCTCTATCCAATCGTCGCTCCGGCCTTGATTCTCGTCGGCTGCTTCATGCTGAAGAGTGCTGCCCGCATCCGGTGGGATGACATGGGAGAGGCCATCCCGGGGTTTCTCACGATCGTGATCATGCCTCTCACCTTCAGCATCACCGAGGGCATCGCCTTCGGGTTCATCTCCTACACGCTGCTCAAGGCCGTCCAGGGCAAGCTGCGGGACGTTCCGTGGCTCATTGCGCTCTTCGCCGGCTTGTTCGTGCTCCGGTACGCGTTCCTGACGTGACCAAAGGCCAAGCAACTGGTTGCGTGTTTCGCGTCTTGCGGGGCCGTCCGGGGCCAGGCATCATTGTGGCGTGATTTCCCGGGCGAAAGGAAAGGCGACGGCGACCGTTCGAGAGCGGGCGCGCGGCATCACCGAGCGGCTCAGGAAGCACGCGCCGCCCCGTCGCGGGCCCCTCTTCAGGCTGCTCTGGCCGATCACGGCCTATCTGGTCACGAACTTCACGGTCAGTATGTTCTGGGTCTTGTTCCGGGTTTTCAACCGGACCACCGTGCTCGGTCGGGAGCACATCGATGACGAGCCCAACACGATGCTCCTATCCAATCACCAGTCGATGATCGACAGCTTCCTCGTCGGCCTGATTGCGTATTTCCCGCGGGCGCTCTGGAAGCCCCATCTCCTCCCCTGGAACCCGGCAGCCGAGGAGAACTTCTACAAGACCCCGTTGCTCCGGTGGTTCGCGGACAATTGGAAGTGTATCGCCATCAAGGAAGGCCGCCGGGACCTCCACGCGCTGCACAGGATGCTGCAGGTCCTGCCCGCTGGCGTGATGACGTTATTCCCCGAGGGGACGCGAACCCGCGACGGATCCGTGGGGTCGGGGAAACCGGGAGCCGGGCTCGTCATCCTCGGAGCAAGACCGCGGGTGATCCCGGTGGCGATCGATGGGATGCAAGACGTCTTGCCGATCGGCGCCGTCGTTCCGCGACTGTTCAAGCGAATTTACGTCTGCTACGGGCGGCCCATCGACTACTCGGACTTCCTGAACCAGCCACGCTCACGGGAGATGGCCCAGGCCCTGGTGGACCGGGTGATTGAGGCGATTCGGGGCCAGCTAACCGAGGTCAGGCGGATGCGCGGCCAGGGGCGGAGTTCACAGCCATCGTCGGTTCCTCCGGAGTCTCCGGCGAGTGACCGTTCACCTTCTTGAGGTAGGCGTTGGGGTCGTGGTGCAGGGCACCTTGGGGCACGTGCTCCCAGAGCGGGCCGAGATCTCGGCGCATGCGCTCGACGAAGAAGGAAGGAATCTCCGTGGTCTCCCCAGCGAAGTAACGCTGTACCGAGCGATCGGTGTCGAGGAGATGACGGATTTGCTTGTAGTACTTGATCCGGCCGAAGCCCTCCGAGGAAATTGCCCGCAGGATGTTCAACCACGTGGGGAAACCTGGCCTCGTCGCCCGCGCCCGCCGTGCAATGTTCTTCCAAGAGAATGAATACTGCGTCAAGTCGATGACGTAATCGTAAAACTCTCGCCAGCCGTAATTCGACGGCTTTACGTTCATCGCCTGGTTATTGTTGAGGAAATGGAAGGGGAAGGGAAGTACCCGTCCCGCTCGTTGGAATTCCAGATTCAGGGGAGCCGCCTCTCCGAACGCTGAGAGCAGCGAGTACCCGGGAAAGGCACCGGGCGTGAGGTCCACAAACCGCTTGGTCAGCTCGAATGGCTCGGCACCCTCGTCGACATCGAGGCCCAGCACGAAATTGGTCTGGACGTACGGAATGTGCTCCAGAATCATGTTCACGTGCTCGGACACCTGGACGACCTTCTCCATGCCGGTCTTCCGCCCCGTCTTGGACTTGCCACCGAGGCTGTACCAGGACTCGATCCCGGGAAGCATGGCCTTGAATCCGGCGGCACGGAGGCGCTTCAGGTTGGCCTCCTTGAGAAGCGACAGGCTGCTTTCGGCGCCGAAGGTGAGGGTGCCGGGACGGATCGCGTCCTCAATCGCCGACATGTAGTCGTCGAACCGCACGCCGAAATTCGGATCGTGCCACCCGACCCACGCGTTCGGCATCTTCTTGATGAGAAACCGGAGGTCCTCCCGAATCTGGTCGTAGTCCAGCGGTTGATAGTCCACGACCGAATCGATGCAGAAGCTGCAGGTGTACGGGCACCCCAGGCTCCCGATCATGGGAACGCCCTTGATAGGGGTCGGCGACTTGGCAACCGTCGGCTCGATGAACTTCCACCGCTCCCGGACGCCCGGGAGATACTGAGGCTGCCGCCTGGCGGTCAGGTGTACCCCCATGGGTCGGTGCGGAGCGCAATCGTTGACGATCTCCTCGATGATGGCCTGGTCAGTGAACCCGACCACGTAGTCGAAGTACTTTCTCGCATCCTCGGGGTAACAGCGTGCATGGGGCCCGCCGAGTACCGTGACCGCCCCTCGTTGGCGGAAGATGTTGCTGACGGCATATGCCAGCTGTGCGGCCTGGCTGAAGGCACCGATGAACAGCATGTCCATGTCGGCCGGGAGCTCCTCCAGCAGATCCTCCGACCCCGTGAAGCAGACGAAGGTCACGTCGTGACCAGCCTGTTCGCACCACACGCCGACCGCTTGCGGCATGATGCTGGCCAGGTTCGGATGCATGAGCCGGCCGTAGAGCGCCTTCGAGGGGCCCTTCGTGACGAGATCGAGAATACCGATGCGGAGCTTTCGCACAGAGATCACCTGGGTCGGGAGTGGGAGCGCGCCGAAAGGTTCACTCGCCAGGTCACGAGCGCAAGTGCGGGGATCGCTGCGCCACCGCCCGGAACGATCGACCCCTGCAGGGTGTCAGGCGTTGGCGCTGGGCGTGGAAGACGCCACGGTCGACGGGACCGCTGGTTCGGACGACGGCACGTCCCGGCTCAGGGCGATGCGATCGCCGTTGAGCACGGCATTCGGATCGTGCTCCAGGGCGCCGGCCGGCAGCCACTTCCAGAGGGGGCCGAGGTCCCGGCGCACCCAGTCGACGAAGAAGCGGGGGATCGTGGTCGTCTCCTGTTCGAAGAAGTCCCGGAACTCCTGATCCGTGCCCAGGCGCCGGCGGACCTCCATGAAGTACTTGGCCCGCCCAACTCCCTGCGTGGACCTCGCCCGCAAGACGTTCATCCATCGCCAGGCCGATCGGCCGATAGATCGATGGCGATTGACGATGGCTCTCCACGAGAAGGTGTATCGAGTGAGATCGACCGCATAGTCGTAGAACTCCGGCCAGGTGTAGTTCTTCGGTTTCACGTTCATCGCGTGCTGCGTGTTCAAGAAGTGGAATGGGAACGGCAGGACGCGGTTGGCCTGTCGGTACGCCTCGTTGAGTGGGGCGGCTTCACCGAACGAAGAAAGCAAACAGTATGCTGGATAGGCTCCAGGAGCCAGATCGACGAATCGCTTGGTGAGTTCGAAGGGCTCAGGACCCTCGTCGACATCCAAGCCCAGGACGAAATTCGCCTGCAGATACGGGATGTATTTCAAGACCAGGTTGATGTGCTCGGACACTTGGAGAACCTTGTCCATCCCGTTTCGCTTACCGGTTTTCGACTTGTTCCCCATGTCGAACCACGACTCGACACCGGGGAGGATTGCCTTGAAGCCGTTGCGCTGGAGGCGTTTCAGGCGGCTCTCGGATAGGAGCGACAAGCTGCTCTCGGCAAAGAAATCGATGCTCCCAGGGGGGACGGCTTCTTCGATTGCCCCCAAACAATCATCGAACCGGACGCCGAAATTCGGGTCGTGCCACCCGACCCGTGGGCGCTTGAACTTGGTCAAGAGAAAGCGAAGGTCTTCCCTGAGAAGGTCGGAGCTGAGCGGTTGGTATGGGACGACGGAGTCGATGCAGAAGTTACAGGTGTAGGGGCAACCCAAGCTGCCCAGCATGGGGACGATCTTGAAGAGCGGTGCCTTCTCGAGTGTGCTACTGATGAACTTCCACCGCTCGCGCACGCCCGGGAGCGCTTCTGGTTGCTGCTTGGCGGAGAGATAGAGACCCTCCGGTCGATGGGGGGACCGGTCGTGCAGCACATCCCGGATCACGGCCTGATCGGTGAAGCCGAGCACGTAGTCGAAGTACTTGCGCGCGTCCTGGGGATAGCTGCGGGCATGTGGGCCGCCCAGGACGGTGACAGCCCCCTTGCTGCGGAACAGGTTGCTCAGGGCGTACGCCAACTGGGCTGCGTGGCTGAACGCTCCGACGAAGACCACATCGACGTTCTGGGGGAGCTCCTCCGAGAGGTTCTCGAACCCCGTGTAACAGATGAGGACGACCTCGTGTCCGGCCTGTTCGCACCAGGTTGCGACGGCCTGCGGCATGATGCTGGCAAAGTTGGGAAACATCACACGCGCCCACATGGATCGCGTAGGAGCCTTCGTGACCAGATCTATGATTCCAATACGGAGCTTTCGCATGGTCCCCCTCTCGATGCTGCGCAGCGGTTACGGGCTTGACGTGCCGTCGGACCCGTGCGAGGATCGGACGTCATGACGCCTCAGGACGTGTTGCTTCACCGTTGGACGCTATCCGTCGACGGCGCGGGCGATCGGGCCGACTCGTTTCGGGCCATGGAGGCGGTGATCACGAGGGAGGTCGGGGCGGCCCTTCGCGATCCGGTGGTCCGCGAGCACGTAAGCGGTCTCCTCATCCACAAACGGTGTGAGCGGGAGGAGAGCGAGGTTGGATTCGTGATAATCGCGCCTCCCGAGGTTGCTGATACGCTGGGGATGGCCGTCTCCCGGCACCTGGAATCGCGCGAGTGGCGGCACACCGTGTCCGATACGGATCCAATCCTGCATCCTGCCTTCGCCGAGTACATTCGTGGGCTGCGGGAGCAGACGGAAATCGCCCTCGACCTTCACTGCGTTCCGCAAGCCGAGCTCCGGCAGCACCAGTGCTTTCTCATACGCGTGTGCTGTGCCTCCGCAGACCCTCGTTACCAGCTTCACCCCTACCTGGTACGGCACAGTCGCGCCTACGTGCGCCACGCCGCGGTTGAGCCACGTCAACGGCTGTGGTCGTGGGAACACGAGCAGTTCTGGGCACGCTGCTATACGCCCGGACCATCCCCCCAGCATCACGCGCCGCTGCACTCACTCTGGAACATCGTCTTGGGCATGACACCTCGGCGATGGGATGATGCCCCTACCATTGCTGCTCGCCTTGGCATCCATTGTGACTAGCCCGCGGTGGTAGCGCAGCCCGGCCGGCGGCTCGATTCCAAGACGTGGCACGTGGCCCGTGCCACCGCCCCCAAGACGCGGCGCTAAGTTACCTCCGACACGACAAGCCCCTGCTGGTCGGACCAGGACGGGTCCGGCATCCGACGTGGCGCCCGAACTCTCACCGGAGGTTTGAGGTAGGCCTTGGGCTGCCGCATTTCGGAGACGGCGCTATAAACTCTCCGCATGCACCAGAGCTTGCCATCGAGAGCCATTCTCCCTGCCTTCAACACCATGGGGAAAGACAAGCGTGTCGTCTCGACCGTGAGGTCGTAGAGCCCTGCGAGCCGCTCGTAGAAGCGCTCGAGCGGCAGGCGCGTGGGGAGGACGGCGTGAATGACGTCGAAATAACCGTAGTCGTGCGTTGTCAGCTCGTGCTTGCGCTCCCGGTGCAACTCGGTGCCGGGCAGAGGAGTGAGGACCGTGAAAGCGGGGTTCGGCAGCTCGTGCCGCCGGATGTAGTCCTCTAGGCGATCGAATCCTTCCTCGCTCCATGCGGGATCAGTAATAAAGGAGGTGAGCGGTGTGATTCCCGCGTCCTTGAGGATCTTGATCGCCTGAACGTTGGCATCGGATCCACCCTTTGTACGTTTCCGGACCGACTTGAGGCCATCATCGTCGATCTTCTCCACGCCCAGGAACACGGTGTGAAGACCAGCTTTCTTCCACAACGGAAAGAGGTCGCGATACTTGATGACGAGATCGCAGCGGGTCTCGCACGTGAACTTCTTCTTCATGCCAATCGCGAGAATGCGCTCGGCTATCTCCTTGTATGAATCGTAGTGCAGGAACGCGATGTCGTCGGTGAAGAAGACCTCGTACTCGTCCACGTTCTCCAGCTCGTGAACGATGGCTTGAGCCGTTCGCCGGCGAGCACGGCGCTGGTAGAAAACCCAGACACTGCAGAAGTTGCAATCGAACGGGCATCCGCGAGACGTCTCTACGCTCGCTGACGGCACGGCCATACCGTGATGGTACCAACGACGGTACCGTGCTGTGAGCGTGCGATCCGGATGGGGCCACGAATCTCCGGACTGGGGAAGCGTCTGCTGAGTGAATCCGCTCTCCCGGTTCTTCCACGTCATCACGCCTGGCACCGCGTCAATGGCAGTACGGTGCCGAATTGCGTCGACGAGTTCCGCAGCGGGCCGCTCGCCCTCACCAATGACGACTGCGTCGATGGCCGAATCGGCCTGGAACAGATCATTGGGGACGAGGGATGCGTGGTGGCCGCCGGTCACGATGGGGACCTCGGGGAGTCGTTCCTTCACGAACCGAGCTACCTCCAGGGTGGGATAGACATCAGTCGTGAATCCACAGCTGATCCCGAGGAGGTCCGGTGGATCGTCTAGGGCGGTGTCGAGCGTGTTCCAGTCATCGATGCGGAGATCGATGAGCTCGACGTCAGCGCCTCGCTGACGCACGGCGGCTCCGACACACTCCAGGCCCAGGGGTTCGACGCGTAAGATACGCGTCAGCCCGAAGCGGGTTCCCTGTGGCGGCTGGACGAGAAGCATCTTCATGGCGGACACTCCAGGGCAAAGAGGGTCTCACCGCGCCGGCAGTGCAAGGCAGTCGGGCGGGAGTGACGGCGTGCCGCCGCCCACAGCTCCTGGTGTCTAGAACATGGGCCGGTCGGTGTGCCGCTCTTCACAGCCGACCGGCCCATGTTTGTCTCACGATCCGTGAGAACCGTTTCCGTCGATCCCCAACTCCCCGCGTCGGTAGAAAGCGTCCAGAAGGCCTGCTCCGGATCAGTGGCTCCCGCAGGCGCTACCGCCGTTGCCGTGACCGACGCCGGCAGCAACCACGGGGAGCGACCGACTCTTCGCGCCACCCGGGAGGTCTATCGGACGGTCCCCGGCGTAGATCTTATGACGGTTGTGACTCTTGAACCAATCCTTAGTGGTCGCGACCATGTGCATGTTCTCCACGACCTGACGCCAGCCCACACCGGTGTTGTAGGCACAGAAGGAGATCTCGCCCTCCTGGGTCGCGTAGGGAATCACGCACATCTCGGTACGGCGGAAGTCGTAGGTCCAGAGATCCTGGAACCACATGCCACCAATCCACACGAGCTTCCAGTCCGGAGGCTCGGGCTTCTTTCCGCCGGTGAATGCTCCACCCATCTTCCGATTGAAGAGCTTGCCGAACTCCTTTAGATCGAAGCCTGGAGGTGACTTCGACTGGTCAAAATTGCGGAGCACGGCCATGGCCACCTGCGCGACTGTGAGCTTCTTGCCTCGCGCCGTATCGCAGATCACCGAGATGTCCTTCATGAACTGCCAGACGTTGAAGAACTGCGTGAGGGGTGCCCATTCCTTCGTCCGCCAGTTCACGGTGAGCAGGACCGACGAGCCACAGTTCGGATGACACGAGCAGTTCAGCCCACCGAACTCCACTTCAGAGCCTCGTAGGTGGTCGGCCAGCGCCGTGAACCCACCCATCGCCCCGAGGGGGTACCAGTCGCGGTAGAGATCGATCTTTCCCTCGTAGTAGCGGTGCAGTTCATGGGCCAGATGGGAAATAGTGTAGCGCTGTCGATGGCGTTCCTCATCACTGATGTCTTCGTCTCGCCCGGTAAACGACACGGGCTGGAAGGACACGCCGCCCATCTTGTCTGAGTTCTCGATGACGAAGTCGAGGATCGGACCCACCTGCTCTTCGTTGACGGTGTTTACAACGGTCGTTACGGGAGTGATGTCGATGCCCGCCTCGGCCAGGGCCTCGATCGCCGCCTGCTTCGCATCAAAGAGGTTCGTGATATGACGGTGCTGGTTCGCTTCGTTGGTGACCCCGTCGAACTGGAAGTACACCATATCGAGCCCAGCCTCTTTTGCCTGGAAGGCGTACTCGGGCTCCAGAGCGAAACGTAGCCCGTTGGTGGCTGCCTGCACCGAATAGTAGCCGACCTCCTTGGCGTACGCGCACGCTTCGAGGAAGTGCGGCGACATCGTGGGCTCGCCACCGGAGAACTGGACCGACATTTGTCGCCGCGGCTTGAAGGAAATGGACGCATCGAGGGTCTCCCTGATGTCATCCATCGTCAGCTCGTGGACGTACCCCACCTGGTTCGCATCCATGAAGCAGGGATTGCACATCATGTTGCAGCGGTTCGTGAGATCGATGGTGAGAACCGCGCCACGCCCATACCGAATCGACGATGTTCCATGCCGATGGATCAGCGCATCCTCCGCCGTACGGAAATCCCGACCCGGATACCGCTCCTCGATCAGCTCATTGAACTTCGCGTCGATGGAGAGGGTGTCGACGAACTGCCCGTGCGTCGGACAGGATTTCTTCATCAAGATCTTCCCATCCTCTTCGACGATCTGGGCCCGAATCTCGCCCGGATGGCCGTTGACGAGCTCGCTGAGGTCCCGGTCACCGCGAATGATCGCCTCACGGGTCTCCTTGACGCACTCAGGGCATAAGGAATCAGTCTGCCGCGGCCACCCGAGGGGCGGTCTGCTCCGCTCATAGCTCTTCAGTAAGGGCCCAGGAGCCCACTGGGGCTGGACGCTCTCGTTCTCGGGGATGCGGGTGTTGACTGACTGAAAAGCCCGCCAACCGAGATCGGCTGCGTGGCGGATCGCGGTAGCTAGTACCTCGCTCATGGCACCTCCAGATGGAGCTGATGGTGTCGACAAACCATTGCCCGTCCCGAACGGCCAGTCAAGCCTGCATAGAACAGCACCGGCCCACGATGTGGGACGGTGACCTCAGGGCGGAGTCCTCGTGCATGAGGGCAACGCTGCATAATCCGCTACGTTACGCCACTCATGTGGTTGCCCGAGTATGGCCTGGAGAAACTCGTGCGTCAAGAGTCTGGTTTTCCTCGCATCGCGAACGCAGGTAACGGCACGCCGGCCTCCAAGAGCCGTCGCTCTAGCGGCTCCGCGAGCGCGGTCGTCGGCTCGATCCATCGGAGGCGGTCGCCGACCACGTCCCGGAGGCGCTCGCCAGCTTTCCGCTGAGTGACACTCCCGCCAGCGGCATCCAATTCCGCCCCCAGGCGCTCGAGCCATCCGGAGGAGGCGACGATTCGTGCCGGAGCCAGCTCCGAGATAGCGTCAGCTCCTCGCCGGCCGGGAATCGTCACGGTGGTGTATCCGTCGCCGATCAGCGCATACAGCGTTTTCCTGGCGACTGTCGTGACCGTCGAGGCCTCGAAGTACGCGAGGTCGTCGGGTCGTGAAGGGCATCGCGTAACCCGATCACGCACGAACTCCATTGCATGCAGATGAGTAAAGTCCTCGCGCACCAGATCGCTGTTGCCATCGGAGTGATATTGCACGCCGGCGACTTCGTGCTGGTCGACCTTCCGCGCCACGCCGCGCCAATTCTGAGCCCGCTCTGGCGTGTCGAGGATCCGCGCGCGGTCCCAGAGCTGCCCGACATCGATCACCCCCTCTTCATCCGGTGACGTTGGCCGCGGGGTGACGATCGTGGGTTTGCCACCGAGCCGGCCGCGCAACTCCAGCAGCCGGTTGGCGCAGTCTTGGTCCGTTGCGACGATCACGCGCGGATCGCTCTCCCGAAGGGCCTGGAGAAGCTGCTCGCCCGCGAGCGACTCCTGAACACCTACGGGAACACCCCGGAGTCCTTGAACGGCAAAATCCACCTGCAGCCAGAGCGGATGCAGCGGCCCGAACACCGCCACCCGGTCGCCGGATTGGACTTCCAGGTTCACCATCAGAAAGAGAGCGAGCTGAATCACCTGGCGGTCGAAGCGCCAGTCCGGATCTCTCGCCCACTTGTCCTGATGCCAGAACTGGACAACAGCCTGACGGGCATGTTCCCGCATCGCGAGGTAGAAGAGTTCGTTGACGGTGTCGGGAATCGTGTGGAGCGGTCTGACTTCTCGATCCCTTGACTCACCTGTCGTGATGTAAAGCAGCATGATCAGACCTTCGGATTCGAGTACGGCTTGAGCACATCCCACAGCGACTCGATCATCGTGTCGCGGATCTGCCAGCGTTCCAACGCGTGAATGAGGGCTCGAACGTACTCCACACCGGTGCCGACGGTACCGCGGGCTTCGCGGAACGCGTCTTCCAGATGATCGTGGGGCGCGGGCCAGGGCGGATTCCGGAGAACGCTCCGCTTGCTGACCCAGACCAGAGCCTCAATCTCCGGGCCGTGCGCGAGACCGACGGGCACACGTTTGCGCTCCAGCTCGTCTTGGCCCTCGCGACGGGCGATCTTTCGTAGGAGATCGCGTTCTTCGCGTCGCGGTATCTCGAAGGCCACTCCAGCACACTCGCCGTCAGGCGAGAGTCCCAGGATCGGGCAAGGATGCTCTGCCGTCCCCCAACGTTTGGTAGAGGAGTGATTGAATGCTCGATGGAAGCCGACAAGACGTGCCGGCTTCCCTTGGTAGAAGCGCAGCGCATTGTCGCCCATGAGGCTGCCGTAGGCAAAGATCCACGACACTCCCGACTCCTCCCCACATTTCAACCGGTGGCTGGCGCGGAATCCCGTTGATGCCTTGCGATCTACTCGGCGAGGCTTAGTCTACTTGCAAGCTTCGGATTCGCAAGTGGCCGTCGTTGGAGGGGAATGGGCCCTTCGAGGAGCCAGGTACCATGCATCATCGCTCGAACGTGCTCGACGTTGTACGCTGCATCACGCAGGTGGCGGACGACCACCCCGAGATTGCCGTGTGGTGGTACGTGCCACGGCTTCTCGAGAATCCCAACATCGAGATCCTGGTGGCGGTGGAGAAAGACCGGCAGGCGGATTTCTCAGCCATCGCTGGCAAGATAGGTGCGGTGCTTCAGGACGCGAACGTCACGGTCGCGCGGCACGCAGGCGAGGCCGAGACGCGGCGTCTCTTTCGGGTCCATTCTCGGCGGGGCACCGCAGCGCGGCCGCAGCCCGCCTGATCCCGTCACGCTGCGGGCCAGCCTGCCGGTCCTGGCGACCACTCGGCTGGACCGTCTCCGTCCTCATTTCAGCACACGGTTCTGCAGAATGCGATGAGCCGTGCCACCTGTGTCCTCGCAGGGCGTAATTCTTAATTTCTTGTTTTACAATGACTTACAGAGCTTTATCTTCTGTGGGAGCGTCGTGGCACAGAAATTCCATTCAGGAGGGTAAAAGAAAACTGCGGCGTGCTGAGCGTCTTGTCGCCAGGCAAGATCTCTCGTCGGGAGGGGACGAGCGGGACCACACCAATGCCCGGCTCAGCACGCCGCAGCGCTTTTTTTCCTGCGCGTGCGACTTCTCAATATGCCATACCGGCACCCGGGCCGCAATTGCGGGCGGGGGCCGCGAGACGCCAGCTGAGACCGGTCCCGCCAGCCCTGCCGGGCTCGTGTCGCAGCCAGCCGCTGCGGCCCGGCTGGCTGTGAGCTTCCCCAGCCGCGAGCCTCCTCCTACCTTTCGGCTACGACCCCAACAGGAGGAAACGGTGAGACGTTGGACCGCAGGCCTCGTCTTCGCGGCGGTTGTCGGGTTGACCGGAGCAGCGGGGGCGCAACAGCGGGTCGTCTATCGAATCCCGGTGTCGGGTGTCATCGAGCTGGGGTTGGCACCGTACGTCAGCCGTGCGTTGGAGGAGGCTCGTACGGCGGGCGCAGCCGCCGCGGTACTGGATATTGAAACACCCGGAGGTCGGGTCGACGCCGCGCAACAGATCGCCAAGGCGATCACCGGCAGCGAGTTCCCAGTATTCGCGTTCGTGAACGTTCATGCCTGGAGCGCTGGCGCCCTGATCTCGCTGGCCACGGATTCCATCTACATGGCTCCTGGATCCTCCATCGGCGCAGCGACGCCCGTGGGGGGTGGTGGTGAAAAGCTGGCCGAGAAGATCGTCAGTGCCATGCGGGGTGAGTTCCGCGCCCTGGCCGAACGTCGTGGGCTGGATCCGAGGGTGGCGGAGGCAATGGTCGATGAGGACATCGAGATCGAGGGGGTCGTGGCGGCCGGGAAGCTGCTGACGCTCACGGCCGGCGAAGCGATCGACGTGGGTGTGGCCACCGCGGAAGTCCGCGACTTCGACGACTTACTGCGCCGAGTCGGGCTCTCCGATGCGGAAGTGGTTGTCGTCGGGATCAACTGGGCCGAGCGCCTCGTCCGGTTTCTCTCGCACCCCATCGTCGCACCTCTCCTGCTCTCCATCGGGACGCTGGGATTGCTCATTGAGATCCGGACCCCCACCTTCGGCCTGGCGGGGATCACCGGCATCATGGCCCTGGCGGCGTTTTTTGGCAGTCATCTCATCATCGGGCTCGCGGGGTGGGAAGAGGTGATCTTGCTGTCGGCCGGGCTCGTCGCCCTCGGCATCGAGGTCTTCGTGGTGCCGGGGTTCGGGATCGCCGGGGCCATTGCGATCCTCTGTATTGGCGCCGCGACGTTTCTGGCGCTCATCGGTGCCCTTCCCACGTGGGCTGACGTCGCCCGGGCGAGTGGTATCCTAGCCGCGTCCTTCATGATCGTCGCGGGGGTCACCTACGCGCTGCTGCGTCACCTGCCCATGAGCGACCGGTGGAAGGGAGTCTTCCTGAGAGCGGCGACGTCAAAGGAAACGGGATATCTCTCGGCTCCTGCGAGGGAGGATCTGATTGGGAAAGAGGGCGTGGCGCTCACC